>NZ_NFJQ01000011.1 GCF_002159945.1 Cloacibacillus sp. An23
CAGCATTTGTAAATACAATAATTAGTGGTGCAGCTTTTCTTAATACCTTTCCAGGGCGCAGGCTGATGGTATCAAACTACATTCCTGCAACTGGAACATTGAGGATAATATTCTGGGGCATTTCCGGAGCTCCATCGGCGACATCGACAATTCCTATTCGCTGGTTCGCCATCGGCCGCTGGAAATAGTCACGAATAAACACACGTGTGCGTTAGAAACGCACGGAGAGCACACGGGAGCTGCAAGGCTCTTTTTTATTGCCTTTCAGGAGGTGTAACGTATGAAGAAAATCTGTATCGACGCCGGACACGGCGGCAAAGACCCCGGGGCCTGCGCTGGCGGCGTACGGGAGAAGGACATCGCGCTCGTTGTGGCTCTTAAAATCGGCGCGCTGCTCACGGACTACGAGGTCGTCTATACGCGCATGAAGGACGTGTACGTCGGCCTGTCGGAGCGCGCGCGTATTGCCAACCGCGCAGAGGCTGATATGTTCGTGAGCGTGCATTGCAACTCTGCGCCCAGCACGTCGGCCAACGGCATGGAGGTCTACGTACACACGACACGCAGCGCCGCCTCCACGCGCGCGGCTCACGCCATATACGACAGGCTGCTTTCGGCTTCAGGGCTACGCGGGCGCGGCGTCAAGGCCAACGATTACGCCGTGCTGTGCGAGACATCCATGCCTGCTGTGCTCGTCGAGCTTGGCTTTATATCAAACGATGGTGACCGTGAGCAGCTTGTCTCGGAGGGCTGGCAGGACAGGGCGGCGGAAGCGATTGCCGAGGGGATAATGGAGGTGCCGGAATGAGCGAAGAAACACTCAAAGCGCAGTTTGAACTTATCATCCAGGAGCTGCGGAAATTCCAGGACGAGGCACGTGAGACTCACCACGAAATATTCGAGCGGCTGTCCATCGCTGAGAAGAAGCTCGCGCGCATGGAGGTCGTCGCGGGCGGCGGCATCTTTGCGGCGGGTGCCCTGCTCGGCGTCGTGATCCCGAAGCTGTTTGGGTAGCGCTATGGAATTGGTAAAAAAGAACCTGCTGAGCAAAGTCAACATCGATAAGCTCTTCGGCTATCTCAACCGCTTACCGTGGACGAAGCCTCTCGCGATACTCACATGGGCGGCTGTGATGCTCGTTTTTGTCCTATCGTGGGCGCTTGGGCGCGACATCCCGCCGAACGCGAAGGAGCTCGGCATCTACTTCGGCGGTGTCGTGTTCGCGGCCGCAGCGGGGAAGTCCGGCTACGAGGCCGTGAAGCGGCCGCACGGAGGACGACATGAGCGTGAGCTTGAAAGAGATATTTAACGAGCATAAATGGCTGTGGGGTATCGTGGCTCTCTCCGTATTCGCCGCCGGGGCTCTGACCGCCGTGTGGATCGGCGCGAGGGACGCCGGAGACATACGTGCGCCGGCCGAAGAGATTGCGGCCACGGAAGATGCGTCCAGGAAGATAAGCGAGACGATAGCCGAGGCGCAGAAGCAGAAGGACAAACTGCCGGAGGTGGTGAAAAATGCGAAGGAAAAAGCTGCTCAGAGTGTCGGCGCTGATAGTGACGCTGACATTGCTCGCCGCTGGAACGGCCTGCTCGGAAGATACAGAGAACATAAGGCTCAAACCGAAAGGCTACGAGCTGACTGAACCGGCCTACGTCGTCCCCATCCGCGACGGACGCGACACAGTGGAGCTCATAGAGACGCAGGCGGCGGAGCTGATGGCGCTCAGAGAGTACCTTGTCGCGCAAAACGCAAGTCTTGAGCAGATAGAGGAGGAATTCGAGACGCTGGAGGCCGCCGTCGCGGAGGAACGCGCCGCGTGGAAGGCGGAGACTGAAAGGCTTGCGAAGCAGAACCGGAGGCTTTCGTCTCCGTGGGCCGTTGGGCTGTTCGGCGGGTACGACCCATTCCGCAAAGAGGCCGTCTGCGGCGTCGGCGTTACTTATGCCATCATCAGGTTTTGAGGCGGTGAGTCCACCGGATAATCACACAACACTACATGTAGATCGCAGAGGGGCGGGGCTTAGGCTTCGCCCTGATTTTTTGTTTCTATATATTTTTGATAAAAACGCTATATAGATGCTTGAAATTATAGCGTTTTACGCTATAATTATAAATATCGAAAGGAGGTGAGGCGATGTGGTAGAAGACAAGAAAGAGCTCCTTGAAATCACCGCAACAGCGCTCGAAATCATCACAATGCTTTTGGTAATTCGAGCGGAGCTTCGGAAGGAAATCAAAGAGCTCAAGAAAAACCGCAAGCGGGTCCGACCAAAGAGACGCAAGCGGTAAACGCGAGGGAGGAGTTTTCCTCCTCCCTCATTCTACCACAGTATGGAGGATGAAAAGACAACATGTTATAGTAGCAGCCATATCGATACTATGTCTAGCAGGGCTTGTAAAAATGCCGTGGACGGCTGGCAACATTGCAATTTTTCTCAACGGCGTTCTCGGCGGCGTAGTCCTCAGTTACGTTGTCGTCTGGCTAGAAAGGAGGAAATGATGTCTCAGAGTGTCGTCCCCGGACTGAGAGCTGCAATAAAACGAGCCGGGTATACGCAAACCTCGCTTGCTGCCGAGCTTGGCATAGCAATAAGCACAGTCGCACGCTGGCTTAGCGGACAACAGGAGCCGTCAATCGCGACGCTGAAACAGCTCACGGTTATACTAAATTGCTCTTTTGCCGAGCTCATAGGAGAGCCGGAACACAACGAGTTAAACGGTTGCAGTATTGTAGAAGTCAAGGAATGCGGCGGCGAAAAACTGATAACACTTAGAGTGAAGATATAATGTAGAAAAAGGAGCGCCTCTGTGACTCGAAACGCTCCAGCCTTGCAATATAACTGAGCAATCGCATAAGATTGTAATTGAGCCGCCAATAGGCGGCTTTTACGTTATCTTTTCTACCGCCTCGCGCATCTTCTCTGGCGCTAGGTGAGCATATCGCAGCGTCATCTTGATGTCCGAATGCGTCATGAGCTCGCGCACGGTGTTGAGATCGACGCCCGCCATGACCAGCCTTGATGCGAAGTCGTGCCTCATGTCATGCCAGCGGAAATTCGTGATGCCTGCCTCCTTGAGCAAGCGCGCGAAGGTCGTGTCGCAGTTATCCATGATGCCGCCGGTCTGGGGCGACGGGAACACCAGCGGGTTGCCGTCTACGCGCTGCGCGTGCCATTGGCGCAAAACATTGAGTGCCATGCTGTTGAGGGGAAGAACAGCCGTTTTTTTACTCTTCGCCGTTTCAGCCCGCAGTGTCACTGTGCCGGCCTCCAGATCAACGTCGTCCCATCGTAGAGACAGTAATGCGTGTCTGCGAATACCTGTGTTGAGTGAAAGTAGTATAACGGGTTTGAAATAGTTCGCGAAAGCCCATCCTTCCATTGATGGCAGATGTTTGCCTTTTTCGTGCTGGCGTGTCCGGCGACGCGCTTCGCGTTGTTCTATATCGTATTTGTTGAGGGCTGCCAAAAGCCTGGCACGTTCGTCTTCAGTGAGATAGCGCGTCTTTGCTACAGAATCGATTTCTTTGAGCTTTTTTATTTTTGCAACCGGATTATGATCAATGAGCTCCCTATCAACTCCAAAATTAAGGATGGTCTTAAGGGCCCCAACCTGCTTATTGATAGTTGAATCCTTATTGCCTGTCACTTTTTTATTGTTGGTACGCCAAGTTTCTATTTCAATCGGAGTTAAGCTCTCTGCTTCACGGTCAAAAAACACAGATAGAGCAGTTATCATATCAACGGTAAACTGAGACCCTCCTGCTGCCACATAGGCATCTATGAGGTCGCGAACAGTCATTCCTCTAGCCTTTTTCCTTTCGCGCTTAATGTCAGTTCCCGCGACGGCCATCTCGGCGAGAAATTTCTTTGCGGTTTCTCTGGCCTGCGTTGGTGTAAATAATTTTTCATCTCCAATTTTATATGAATCGCTTTTTCCTTTTGAATTTTTGTATTTTAAATAATAAGTCTTTCCATGTTTGCCGACATAAAGTCGCAAGCACGGCAAAGTTTCGTCAAGTATCCAGTACCCCTTCTCTGGTACAGGCAAAGAGTTGATATAACTTTGAGTTAGTTTTACGGTCGGCATTTCTATTCTTCTCCTTCTTAACCTCTATTTAACCTCTAAGTTTTGACTTATTGCTCTTATGTATATCTAATTGTAATCATTTATTTTTTGTCAATCAAGTAATAGACAGATTTCTGTGTTGCTTTTATATCAATACAAGTGTACAATACGTCAGTTGCGCCTTTTTTGGGAGCAGGGGGTCGTCGGTTCGAATCCGACCATCCCGACCAGAATTTAGAAATTTCTACGGGGTGCGCGCCCCGTATTTTTTTATGCGCAGGAAAATATTTTTCGCGCGTATGGTGTATAAAACGTATTGTTATGGTACAATGCTATGGTTAAGCTAAGGCAGTCGTAATATCTGGAAAGGGGAAAATAAATTGAAGACCGAAATTTTATCTCAGGAAAAAAATGTTGTGGAGGCTAAGGCCCAGTTCACGGCAGAAGAGGTAAATAAAGCGATAGAAAATACATATAAGGATATCTCCAAGAAAGCCAACATCAAGGGCTTCCGCAAAGGCAAGGTCCCGCGCAGGATGCTTGAGCTCTACTTCCCGAAGGACGCGGCCTGCGCCGAGACTCTCGAAAAGCTGCTGACGGACGCGATAGACAACATGGTGGAGGAGTTCGAGCTCAAGCTTATCGCAGACCCGGATCTCAAGCCCCAGCCGCTTAAGGAAAACGAGCCCTACGAGTTTACGGTCACCTTTGAAGTCTCGCCCGAAGTCACGCTGCCCGAGCTCGGCGAAATAGAGGCTGAGAAGACTATATATGAAGTCACCGACGCAATGGTCGACGAAAGGGTCGCCAACATACTCGACTCCCGCGCTGAAATCGTCCCGACCTACGAAGAGCGCCCGCTCACGAAAGACGACTATGTCTCCGTGAAGTATGATACCTTCGTGACCTACGAGGACGGAGAAGAGAAAAAAGAGCAGGACGGCATGAAGACCGAGATATTCCTCGGCTCCGACACGATCCGCCCTGAAGTAGCCGAAGCGCTTATCGGCAAAGCGCCGGGAGAGAAAGTTTCGATAGAGCTTCCGAACGAAGGCGAAGAGGCGAAGAAAGCGAAAGCCGTCAAAAGCCGCTATGAGATAGAGGTCCTAGGCGTTATGAAAAAGAACACGCCTGAGCTGACCGATGAGCTGGCGGCCGAAATCACACACAACGGGCAGAAGACGGTGGACGAGTTCAAGGCTAACATAAGGAAGCAGCTTGAGACAGCCGCAGGACGTCAGAGCGAGTCCAGCCTTAAGGATTCCGCCGTCGAGAAGGTAGTGGATCTCTCGGAAGTGGAAATTCCTGAGAAGATGATAGAGCGTCAGAAGAGCGCCATGAGAGAGCAGCAGGCGGAGCGTATCAAGCGCGAAAGCAACATGAGCATGGACGATTTCTTCGAGAAGACGGGAATGGACAAGGATTCCTATGAGGCTGAGCTCGACTCGACCGCGAGAAGGATCGTGAAGCGTTCGCTCGTACTCGAGGCTGTAGCCGACGAGAACGACATCAACTGGACGCCCGAAGAGCTCAGACAGGAAATCAACTCGCTAGCGCTCATGTCTGGAGTGGAGCCGCAGAAGCTTCAGGAATACATCTACGGAGACCGCAACAGGCTTTACGATATAGCGGAGAGACTCCGCGCACGCAAGACGATAGACTTCATCAGCAAGACTGTGAAGTGCGTGGAAGTTCCCGAGAAGAAGGTAACACCGGCTGAAAAGGAAGCCGAATAAACTTATAGCATAATTTTTACGGAAAAGGAGGAATATTATAATGTCCTATTACGTACCTATAGTAGTCGAACAATCCGGGAGAGGCGAACGTTCATACGATATATACAGCCGCCTCCTGAAAGACAGGATAATATTCCTGGGGACGGCTATCGACGATACGGTGGCCAATCTCGTCGTAGCCCAGCTCTTGTTCCTTGAGAGCGAGGACCCCGACAAAGACATCTCGATTTATATAAACAGCCCCGGAGGCTCTGTGACGGCCGGGCTTGCGATATACGATACGATGCAGTATATCAAGCCGGACGTCTCTACGATATGCCTCGGAATGGCCGCAAGCATGGGGGCGGTGCTCCTTACCGCCGGCGCCAAGGGCAAACGTATAGCTCTCCCTAATTCGCGCATAATGATCCATCAGCCTATGGGCGGTATGCAGGGGCAGGCTTCGGATATAGAGATACACGCCAAAGAGATTCTCAAAACGAGGGCGAAGCTGAACGAGATACTCGCGAAGCATACGGGGCAGCCGCTTGATAGGATAGAGGCGGATACGGACAGAGATTTCTATATGTCAGCCGAAGAGGCTCAGCAGTACGGGATCGTCGATAAAATAATCGAAAAACGCTAAGGACACAGTCTGACGGGGGGATTCCGCGTACGGGGTCCCCTCGTTTTATTGCGAGGTGCCAGTTCGCATGTATGAGAACGGAAATATATTCAAAGACAGAAAAAAGAACTATTGCTCGTTCTGCGGAAAGTCGCAGGACGAGGTGCCGAAGCTCTTTTCCGGCCAGCTTCCAAACGTTTTTATCTGCTCCGATTGCGTACGCATATGCAGCATTATGCTAAGGGGCGAACGTCCGCAGCCGGATTACCCGGCTAAGGGGCTTGGGAACAGCGCAAAAGCAGATTATGTTTCGCTTCCCGCGATGGAAGAACTGCCCAAGCCCGTTGAAATAAAAGAATTCCTCGATCAGTACGTTATTGGGCAGGCGCAGGCGAAGAAGGTTCTTTCCGTAGCCGTATACAACCATTATAAGAGACTTCTGAACCCGGCTTCTGACGATGACGACGTCGAGCTGCCGAAGAACAACGTGCTGCTTGTCGGCCCGACCGGCAGCGGCAAGACTCTGCTTGCCCAAACGCTGGCTAAGATGCTGCATGTCCCGTTCGCGATGACCGACGCGACGACGCTCACCGAGGCCGGCTACGTCGGAGAAGACGTGGAGAACATTCTGCTTCGTCTGCTGCAGGCGGCGGATTTCGACATACAGTCCGCAGAACGCGGAATAATCTACATAGACGAGATAGACAAGATAGCGCGTAAGTCGGAGTCTGCCTCGATAACGCGCGACGTTTCCGGCGAAGGCGTTCAGCAGGCGCTTCTCAAAATCATCGAAGGAACGGTGGCCAACATTCCGCCGAAGGGCGGCCGCAAGCATCCGAGCCAGGAAATGATCCCTATAGATACGAGCAACATCCTGTTCATCTGCGGCGGCGCGTTCGACGGAATCGAGAAAATAATCTCTCATCGCGTGAACGAGAAGCAGCTGGGATTCGGCGGAGAGATAAATTCCAACGTCGGCAAACACAACGCTTCCGAGCTTCTGAAGAAGCTCGAGCCGGACGACCTGCGCGCCTACGGCTTCATTCCGGAGTTCATCGGACGCCTGCCTGTCCTCGTCGCCCTCGAGCCGCTTACGGAAGACGCGCTGGTGCAGATACTCAAAGAGCCGAAAAACGCTCCTTTGAAGCAGTACAAAAAACTTTTTAAGCTTGAAGGCATAGACCTCGAATTTACAGACGACGCCGTGCGGACTATAGCGCAGAAGGCGCTCAAGCTCAACACCGGCGCGCGCGGTCTGCGCACGATTCTGGAAAAGCTTATGCTCGACCTGCAGTACGAGATACCGAGCAAGCATTCCAACGTGACTAAGCTCACGGTGACGAAAGAGGCCGTCGATGGCGGCGCGAAGCCTGTCGCGGAAACGGACGGAACGAACGATGGCGGAGCAGAATAGAACGCTCGTCTACCCGGTGGTCCCGATCAGGGATCTGGTGATATTCCCTGGGGTAGTCTCGCCGCTCTTCATAAGCAGGCCGAAATCAATCCGCGCCGTCGAAGAGGCAGCCGAGCGCGACCGCACGCTCTTCATCGTAGCCGAGAAACGCCCTTACGGCGATACGCTCCAGCCTGACGGACTTTACAAAGTCGGCACGGTGTGCAAGATGCTCCAGAACGTGCGCCTGCCGGACGGAACGCTGAAGGTGGTAGTCGAGGGGGGGGAACGCGCCGAGGTCAAGAAAATGGCGTCGAACGACTCCTTCATGCTCGCCTCTGTCTCCATTCTGGCTTCCGAACGTCCCGCAGTCTCTACCGAGCTCCGCGCGCTAATGCGCGCCGTGCTGCGCGAGTTTGAGAACAACGTGCGGCTTGACCCGAAGCTTCCCGAAGAGATAGCGCGTTCGGTGCGCGACATAGACGACCCCGCAGTGCTCTGCGACATCATAGCTTCGCACGGTAATTTCGATATAGCGGACAAGCAGAAAATTCTCGAGACCGCCGGCGTCGAGGACAGGCTCGATCTGCTTATGAAGATGCTCGTCAACGAGAACGAGCTGCTCGGCTTCGAGCGCGACCTTGAAGAAAAGGTACGTTCGGAGATCGACCGCGACCAGCACAATTATTACCTGCGCGAGCAGCTTAAGGTCATCAACGACGAGCTCGGCGAGGAAAGCCCTACCTCTGAGGCAGACGAGATGAGAGAGGCCGCCGCGGCGTCCGGTATGCCGGATGATATACTGCAGAAAGTGAACAAGGAGATAGGTCGCTTCTGCAAGCTGCCGCCGCTTTCGCCGGAGGCCGCTGTCGCGCGGAACTATATCGAGACCCTGACTGAGCTCCCGTGGAACGTTTCAACCGAAGACGATCTTGACATATCGAACGCGCGTAAAGTCCTTGACGAGGATCACTACGGCCTCGAGGACGTGAAGGAACGCATTCTCGAATTTCTCGCGGTCAAGAAGCGCGCTGGCGAGGACATGCGCGCCCAGGTGATATGTTTCGTCGGCCCTCCCGGCGTAGGCAAGACCTCGCTCGGGAAATCCATCGCGCGCGCGATGGGGCGCAAGTTCGTCAACATTTCGCTCGGAGGCATGCACGACGAAGCCGAGATACGCGGACACCGCCGTACATACGTAGGGGCTCTTCCCGGCCGCATCATCCACAAGATAAAGCAGTGCGGGACCAACAACCCGCTGATACTCATGGACGAGATAGACAAGCTTTCGTCAGATTACCGCGGCGATCCCGCTTCCGCTCTGCTTGAAGTGCTGGACCCGGAGCAGAATAAGAGTTTCACGGACAACTTCCTCGAAGTCCCCTTCGACCTAAGCCGTGTGATGTTCATAACCACCGCCAACTCGACCTCGACGATACCGCGTCCGCTGCTCGACCGCATGGAGGTAATTTCGCTTCCTGGATACGTCATGGAAGAGAAACTGAAAATTGCAAAAAAGCACCTTATTCCGAGGATACTCAGGGAGCACGGGCTCTCCGCAGAGGAATTCTCAGTAACAGACGCGGCTATAAAAGAGATAATCTCTTCGTACACGATGGAGGCCGGTGTGCGCGGCCTCGACAGGCAGCTCGCGAAAGCGGCGCGAAAGGTCACGGCGTCGCTTGCCGGGGAAGGCGAAGAAATCAAGGGACAGATAACGAAAGAGAAGCTCCATGTCCTGCTCGGAGCGCCGAAGCTGTACGCGACGAGGATACCTAAGGGAGACGCCGTCGGGACTGCCATAGGGCTCGCGTGGACGGAAGCGGGCGGCGACGTGATACTGATCGAGTCCGCCGTGATGGACGGAGCCGGCAAGGTCGCCTACACCGGCAACCTCGGCGACATAATGCAGGAATCAGCCGTGACTGCGCTCGCCTACCTGCGCTCCAACGCCGAACGCTGCGGCCTGGCAAATTTTGACTGGAACAAAAAGGACATACAGATACACGTCCCGGCAGGAGCTGTGCCTAAGGACGGCCCGTCGGCCGGAATCACGCTCGCGCTTTCGTTGTGTTCGTCGCTTACCGGGCGTTCGATAAACACCGAATACGCGATGACCGGGGAAATGACGCTTCACGGCAACGTGCTTCCGATCGGCGGCGTGCGCGAGAAGATACTTGCTGCAAAACGCCTCGGCATAAGGAATGTAATACTGCCCGACGACAACAAGCCGGACGCCGCGGAGCTTAGCCCGTGGGTGCTTAAGGGCATGAAGCTTCATTACGTCTCCAACGTCTCGAAAGTTTTCGAGCTTGCGCTGAGGCCGGGCGAGTAGCGTTATGGCTCACTGGAAGTCGGAACTTTTCTGCACGGCTTTCAACAAAGGCCAGCTTCCTCCGCCGGAAAGGGCGGAGATAGCTTTCGTCGGGCGCTCTAACGTCGGGAAGTCGACCCTCATCAACGCTCTGCTCGGCAGAAAGATCGCGAAGGTCAGCTCGAAGCCTGGCAAGACGCGCAGCATAAATTTTTACAACGTGGACTGCGGCGAGCAGAAATTTTCACTCGTCGACCTTCCGGGGTACGGCTACGCGGCGCGCGGCATGGACGAACGCCGAAGCTGGTGGAAATTCATCGAGGAATACTTCAATGCCGGACGCAATATATCGTACGTCGTGCATCTGATTGATTTCCGCCACGGCCCGCTAGCGAACGACGAAGAACTCATCGCGTGGCTCGACAGGATGGACATGCCGCGGCTCGTCGTATTCACAAAAGGCGATAAAATCTCGCCTGGACGGCGCAAGGGGCAGTATAATACGATAATGCGCGGCGGCCTCGATTCCGTGCTGCCGCCCTTCATCACCTCGGGAGTCAACAATTCGGAGATGGAGAAGCTGCGCGAAGGAATCACGGAGGTGCTGCGTGAGATGGAGCGCCTCGACGCGCTCGAAGTGGCGCGCGGCGAATAACGCATAAACATGCCCGATGTTCCGGAACGGCCGGCTGTCGGGAATGTTAATAGAAACGGCGCGCCACCAGGCGCGTCAGCTGAGGAGGAAAACGGATGGATTCCGAGAGAACGCAGTTGGGCAAGAGTTACGACCCGGCGCCCATCGAGGACAAGTGGTACTCGCAGTGGGTAGAGAACGGGCTTTTCAAGGCCGACGCCTCGTCGCCGAGGCCGGCTTTTTCGATAGTCATCCCGCCGCCTAACGTCACGGGCTCGCTGCATGTCGGCCACGCTCTGGACAATACTCTCCAGGATATACTGAGCCGCACGAAAAGAATGCAGGGCTACGAGGTTCTGTGGCTTCCCGGAACCGACCACGCAGGCATCGCGACGCAGAACGTCGTCGAGCGTTCGCTCGCGAAGGAAGGGGTTTCACGCCACGACCTAGGACGCGAGGAATTCGTCAAAAAGGTCTGGGAGTGGAAAGAGCTCTACGGAAGCACGATAATCAATCAGCTGAAGAAGCTCGGCGCCTCCTGCGACTGGAGCCGCGAGCGCTTCACTATGGACGAGGGCCTTTCGCGCGCCGTGCGCAAGATATTCGTCCAGCTCTACAAGAAAGGGCTCATCTACCGTGGCAAATATCTTATAAATTGGTGTCCTCGCTGCCAGACGGCGCTCTCCGACCTCGAAGTCGAGCACGAGGACGAGGACGGCAAGTTCTACGAGGTCGCCTATAAGTTCGCCGACGGATCCGACGGAGCGGTGGTCGTAATGACGACGCGTCCGGAGACGATACTCGGTGACAGCGCGATAGCGATACATCCGCGCGACGAGAAGAACCGCCACCTCATCGGCAAAAAAGTCGTCGTGCCGCTCGTCGGGCGCGTCATCCCAGTTATTGAAGACAACATGGTCGACCCGGAGTTCGGCTCCGGCTGCGTCAAGATAACGCCTGCACACGACCCGAACGACTTCCTTGTCGGTCAGCGCCACAACCTTGAGCAGATACAGGTCATAGACGGGCGCGGCATAATGAATGAAAACGCCGGCAAGTACGCGGGAATGGACCGCTTTGCGGCGCGTGACGCTGTGGCCGCAGACCTTGAAAAAGAGGGCGCTCTGCTCTCCGTCAAAGACCTGCGCCACTCTGTAGGCCACTGCTACCGCTGCCATACGGTCGTCGAGCCGTACCTCTCCGAGCAGTGGTTCGTCCGTACGCGCACTCTCGCCGACGCCGGAGTAGCCTCCGTACAGGCCGGGAAAATCAAGTTCATCCCAGAGCAGTGGACCAACGTCTACTATCAGTGGATGGAGAATATCCGCGACTGGTGCATATCGCGTCAGCTATGGTGGGGACACCGCATCCCGGCGTGGTACTGCGACGAGTGCGGCGAGGTCATAGTCGAAGAAAACGCGCCGGAGAAATGCCCGAAGTGCGGGTGTACACACCTGCATCAAGACGAAGACGTCCTCGATACATGGTTCTCAAGCGGGCTCTGGCCCTTCTCGACGATGGGCTGGCCCGACGATACCGAGACGCTCCGCAAGTTCTATCCGACATCGGTGCTCGTCACGGGCTTCGACATAATTTTCTTCTGGGTCGCGCGCATGATAATGTTCGGCCTCGAAGCTATGCATGAGGTGCCGTTCCGCGACGTCTACATCCACGCGCTTGTCCGCGACGAGAAGGGGCAGAAGATGAGCAAGTCGCGCGGCAACGTCATAGACCCGCTGACGATAGTCAAGGACTACGGAGCTGACGCGCTGCGCCTCACGCTCGCCGCCCTCACGGTGCAGGGACGCGATATATTCCTCTCTACGGAAAGGATCTCCACCTACCGCCTGTTTATGAACAAGCTGTGGAACGCGAGCCGCTTCGCGCTCATGAACCTCGAAGATGCTGAGGCGGGACAGAAGATAGACGACAACGAGCTCCAGCTCCAGGACAAATGGATACTCAACCGTATCTCACAGGTCTCGTCCGAGATGACGCGGCTGCTTGACGGATACTTCTTCGGCGAAGCGGCGCGCCTCATGTACGACTTTACCTGGGGCGAGCTCTGCGACTGGTATCTCGAACTCGCAAAGCCCGCGCTGCGAGGCGAAGAGGGCGAAGCGCGCAGAAAGACCGTGCAGGCCGTCATGCTCGCCGTATTCGAGGACGTCCTCAAGCTGCTGCATCCGATAATCCCGTTCGTGACGGAGGAGCTGTGGCACGCCTTCCCGTTCGGGACGGACTTCATCATGCGCAGCGGCTGGCCGAAGCCGAGGCTTGCCGAGATCGACGAAAAAGTGATTTCCGACATGAACTTCGTGCAGGAGACCATACGCGCCGTCCGCAACCTCAGAGCCGAGGCGCGCATAGCGCCGCAGCAGACGATACCGGGCGTCACGCTCGCAGTACACGACGCGGCGAAGCTTGAGCTTCTCAAAGAATGCGAGAAGCAGATAAAGCTGCTTACAAAGGTCGAAACGGTGAGCTTCGCCGGCGAAGGCTGCAAGCCGGAGAAGAGTCTCGCGACGGTCCTTGACGGCGCGCAGGTATATCTCCCTGTCGGCGAACTGCTCGACGTCGAGAAAGAGATGCAGCGCCTCCGGAACGACCTTGCAAAGCTCGAAAAAGACATAGAGAAGAGCAGAGCGAAGCTCGCGAATGAAAAGTTCGTCGAGCGCGCGCCCGCCGAAGTTATAGAAAAGGAAAAGAATACGCTCGCCGACAACGAAGCCAAAGCCGAGAGAACGAAGGCGAACCTGGCGAGCCTGTCCGAATAATATGAACGAAAAAAATAAATTTGAGCTTGTCGAAGCAAAGCTGGCTCAGATGGCGAGTCCGGGCATACGCCCCGGGCTCGCCCGTCTCGCGCGGCTTCTTCGCGAAGCCGGTTCGCCGCAGGGAAAGTTCCCTGCGGTTTATATTGTCGGGACGAACGGCAAAGGATCGACCGCAGCCGGTATCTATTCCGTGCTGAGGGCCTCGGGCTACGGCGCCGCTCTCTACACCAGTCCGCATCTCGTCGACTTTTCGGAGCGTCTCGTGATAGACGGCGAACGGGCGCTGGCGGAAGAATGGCTCGACGCCGCGTCCGAACTTGAGGGCATAGTTCATAGTGCCGACTATTTCAGGGACAATCTGCCGACCTACTTTGAACTCGTCACGGCGGCCGCGATACTGATACTTGCGCGCAGAAAGCCCGACGCCGCCGTATTCGAGGCCGGAATGGGCGGCCGGCTGGACGCGTCGAACATCCTTAGCGACGTCGCGCTCAGCGTCGTCGTCCCGATCGGCATGGACCACACGGAATTTCTCGGAGATACGATTGAAAAGATAGCGGCCGAGAAGTTCGCAGTAATGCGGAAGGATACGCCGGCGCTCTTCTTCGGGGACGAACGGCTTGACGGACTGTTCCGCGAAGCCGCAGCGCGCTGCGGCGCCCTTGCGCATGTGTTCTCGGAGGAATACAGGATAACGGAGCGTTCGTACTCTCTCGACGGCACGCGCTTCACGCTCTCCGACGGCGCGGGCTCGCGGGAATATTTCACGCCGCTCGTAGGCTCTTTCCAGGCCGACAACGCCGCCATGTCTGTCGCGGCCTCGCGGCTTCTCGCGGGACGCTTCCCGCACATTACAGAAGATTCCATAAAACGAGGGATTTCCGAGACGGAATGGCATGGACGCATGGAGATAGTCAGCCGTTCGCCGCTTGTAATCGTCGACGGAGGGCACAACCCGCACGCTATGAAGCGGCTGTCTGAGACCCTCGCGGGAATTTTTCCGAAGGGCGGCCTTTCTGTAGTGCTTGCCATGATGAAGGACAAGGACATCTCTGGCGCGCTCTCTCTGATGCGTCCGCTGGAAGCCGAAGTGTACTGTACCGAGGTGCCGGGGCTCGAACGTTCGCTCGGAGCGGACGGCATGAGGGAAACCGCGGAGCGCGCGGGGCTGCGCGCCGCCGGAGCCTACAGCGACCCGATTGCGGCGATACGCGCCGCTGCCGGCGGCGGCCTGCCAGTCGTCTGCTGCGGCAGCCTCTACCTAGTCGGATACATAAAAGCGCATATAGATGAACTGTAAAGAACCGGCCGGATTCAGACTGAGCCGTTCGGCCCACGGCGTGGAAGTCGAATTCGTAATGCCGCGCGAACTCGACGGCAAATTCTTCGCGCGCCTTTACGCGCGAGGGCCGCTCAACGACGAAGCCGAAGGCGACCCGGCGCGCGTCTGGGCGTCGCTCGCACCGGAGTATGAAGGCCGCCCGCTCGTCGCGCCGCGCCAGGTGCACGGCGTGAAAATTATAGAAGCGTCGAAGTGCGAAACGCTTCCTCTGCGGAGCGAGGCCGACGGAGTTTTTATCCGCGAGGGGGATTACGCGCTCGCGAGCCTGCGTTTTGCGGACTGCGCCCCAGTAGTCGCAGCGCACGCCGGGGAAGAATCGTGGATGGCGGTCCTGCATTCCGGCTTCAAAGGCACGCTGCAAAACATTTCCGCCGCCGCGCTTGAACGTTTCGGCGGAACGCGAGGGAGCGGAAAGACATGGGCATGGATCGGCCCATGCATAGGGCCATGCTGCTACTCGCGGCGTGAGGACGATCCCGCGACGCGCGAGGCTCTTGCGAAATTTTCTCTGGACAGCGTAAGGTTCGCCCGGGAATTAGATTTGTATGACTTCGCGGCGGCATGTCACGGCGGAGTAACGGACGCGCCGCTATCGCAAAACGAAAGCGCCGGGGCGGACGGCGTCGCTGTGCGCGCGGCTATGCCGGGCGCCGAGAAACGGCGGCATGACGCCGCGTACTTCGACATCGGCGCAGAGATACGGCGGCAGCTCGCCGGCTTCGGCGTGCCTGAAGAAAATATATTCAGCTTCGGAGGCTGCACCCGCTGCGGAAACGGACTGTTTTATTCCTATCGCGCGGGCGACAAAGAAAAAAGGAATTTTTTACTTGCGGGACGCTCCACAATCCGCGAAAATATGTGAAAATAATTATATAAGCAGTACACCGCGTTCCGGGGAGTGAAGCATTGTGGACACAGTACGGGTAGGAGTCGTGGGCGTAGGACATCTTGGGATGCACCACGCGAGAGTATATACGGAGATATTGGGAGCTCAGCTCGTCGGCGTCGCGGACATCAACGAGGAGCGCGCCCAATCTATCGCGGAGCCTCTCGGCGTCAGCGCCTACGGCGATTTTGAAAAACTTATAAAAGAAAAACATCCTGACGCCGTGAGCATAGTCGTCCCGACCGTCGGCCACTACGAGGTCGCGAAGATAGCGATGGAGCACGGCATACACGTGCTTGTCGAGAAGCCGGTGACGACGAGCGTAGACGAGGCGGAAAAGCTTCTCAACCTCGCTGTCGAGAAGAACGTAATACTCCAGGTAGGACACATAGAGCGATTCAACAGCGCGGTGCAGCACGCGCGTGAATTTATCAAGGACCCGTATTTCATACAGACGCGCAGGATGGGCCCGTTCTCGCCGCGCATCAGCGACGTCGGCGTCGTGCTCGACCTGATGATACACGACGTGGACATCATACTCTCGATGGTGCACTCCGACCTCGTCTCTATATCTGCGGTCGGAAGCTGCATACGCACGCCGCACGAAGACATCGCCTCCGTACAGCTGCGCTTTGCGAACGGTACGATCGCCCAGATACTCGTCAGCCGCGTCTCGGAGAAGCGCCAGCGGCAGATGGAGATAACGGAGGCCGAGCGCTACATCACCGTAAACTACGAGGCTCAGGACATCACCGTACAGCGCTGCGTGAGACAGAGCGGCGGCAACGTGGTCGAGGTTATGGAGCACCCCGTCTTTCCGAAAACGGAGCCGCTCAAGATGGAGCTGCAGCATTTCATCTCATGCGTGCGCGACGGGCGTCAGCCTATGGTCGGCATCAGGGACGGCAAACGTGCGCTCGAGGTCTGCGTCGCGGCTCTGCGCCAGATACACGAGGACAAGCGTCAGGCGGACGCCATTCTCTCCGCAATCTAGCGCGGCGGTACATGACATTCGGCGTGATAAGCGTTATCATGTAGAGAGAGGGATATTTCCCCTCTCTTTTGTTTATCCGCCGTTCGAGAAAGGGTGAGCGTAGTTGTTCGATTTTCTTAAAAACGTGCCTTCCGTAAACATTCAGGCGTTCGTCGCGCTCGCCCTCTTCGGAGTCTCTTTATTTCTCGCGCGCATGGTCGTCAACATCAGCTCGGGGAAATGGCCCGGAGACGGGATGTGGGTTACATATCTCCGCGTCGTGCTCGGCTTCACCTTCGCAGCGTCGATAGGCCTCGGCATCTACAGTTTCGCGGGGATAGACGTCCTCTTCGGCAACTAGCTTCGTTATGAATGAAGGCAATGATTTCACCTCACAAAATAAAAGCAGGGAGCGTTCGATATTTATGGATAAGCTGCTAACTCGCGCTTTCGACGGCGACCCGAGATCGATCGGCCGCCTTATCAGTCTTGTGGAGGCAGAATCTCCCGAGTCCAAGGAAATTATGAAAAAGATATACCCGAGGACGGGCGGGGCTCACGTCATCGGGATAACCGGAAGCCCGGGCGCGGGCAAGAGCACCTTCGTCGACAGGCTCATATCGCAGTTCAAGGCCGATGGGAAGAAGGTCGGAGTCATAGCGATAGACCCGTCGAGCCCGTTCACCGGAGGCGCGATACTCGGCGACCGCCTGCGCATGCAGGACCACGCCGTAGAAGAGGGCGTATTCATCCGCAGCATGGGCTCGCGCGGAAATCTCGGCGGCGTCAGCCGCGGCACGCACGAAGCCGCGCTCATACTCGACGCCTGCGGTTTCGACATAGTGCTGATAGAAACGGTGGGAGTCGGCCAGTCTGAGGTCGATATCGTAAAGATCGCCGATACGGTCTGCCTCATTCTCACGCCAGGCATGGGCGACGACGTACAGATAATGAAGGCCGGCATCATGGAGATAGCCGACGTATTCGTCGTCAACAAGGCGGACAAAGAGGGCGCCGACAAAGTCGCTGCGGACGTGCAGGTGATGCTCAAGATGCTCGGCGAACGCGAGTGGGTGCCGCCGGTCGTGCTCGTCTCGTCGAATAAGAACACCGGCGTGGACAAGGTAAAGGACATCATCGGCGCGCACGAAAAATATCTCAATGAAAGCGCCGAGGGCCGCCGCCGCCGCTGGTCGCAGCTTGAAATGGAGGTCGAGTCGATACTGCGCGGAGAAATTTCCGCAGTCGTGGAAAAATCGTGGAAGGCGCGTAAAAACGACGAGCTCATGTTGAGCCTTTCGGAGCGCCGTTCCGATCCCTACACGCTCGCCGGCGAAATAATGGAAGAAATAATGAAGTAAAAAACTTTTGACGGAGGAATAGATGATATGAAAATTTCGATGGGCGCTGACCACGCCGGCTATAAACTCAAGGAAGACATCAAAGCCGCTCTTATCGAGGCCGGACACGAGGTCATAGACTGCGGCACGGCGTCTGGAGAGGTCCGCGTAGACTATCCCGACTGGGGCTTCATGGCGGCCGAGGCCGTCGCGAGCCATAAGGCGGAGCGCGGCATACTGATCTGCGGCACCGGCATCGGCATGAGCATCGTCGCGAACAAGGTCAAGGGAGTCCGAGCTGCGCTCTGCCACGACCACTTCACCGCCGTGATGAGCCGCCGCCACAACGATGCGAACGTGCTCGTCCTCGGCGCGCGCGTGCTTGGATCCGACGTCGCGGCGGACATCGTGAAAGCTTGGCTCGCGGAGCCTTTTGAGGGAGGCCGCCACATATACAGGCTCGAAAAGATAAGCGCCTACGAAAGCGCCAACTCCAACGCGATAGAGTCCGCCCCGGCCGGAGGCCGTACCGTAGTCATCGACCATCCGCTCGTGCGCCACAAGCTCGGCCTCATGCGCAACAAGGAGACGTCGTCGAAGGACTTCCGCGACCTCGTGCAGGAGGTCGCAGGCCTCATGGTGTACGAGGTGACGCGCCATCTGCCGCTTGAAGAGGTCGAGATAGAGACCCCCGTGGCGAGGACGAGCGTATTCACCCTATCCGGCAAAAAACTGGCGATCGTCCCTGTGCTGCGCGCAGGTCTCGGCATGGTCGAGGGCATACTCAAACTCGTACCGAACGCCAAGGTCGGGCACATCGGGCTGTACCGCGATCCCGAGACGCTGAAGCCCGTCGATTATTACTGCAAGCTTCCCGCGGATATATCCGAGCGCGACATCTTCGTCGTCGACCCGATGCTCGCGACCGGCGGCTCGGCGGCGGCCGCGGTCAGCCACATCAAGGCGCGCGGCGGAAAGCGCGTCTCGCTCGTGTCGCTGCTCGCCGCGCCGGAAGGCATAGCCAAGTTCCACGAAGAGCACCCAGACGTTGACATTTACGTCGCCGCGGTAGACAGCCGCCTCAACGACCACGGCTACATCGTTCCGGGTCTCGGAGACGCCGGCGACAGGCTTTTCGGCACCAAGTAACACGGAGGCGTTCTTGTTTCCCGTATACCTCTTTACGCTTATGACCTTCCTCTGGGGGCTCGTCGGCACGCCGATGGCGATCGCGCTTGCCGAGAAATTCAGGCTGCTCGACGTCCCCGGAGGAAGGAAGAAGCATCGCAGCGTGATGCCGCGCGGCGCCGGGCTCGTCCTTTGGAGCGGCTACCTCATGTGGGCGCTCTTCACCGGGAATCCCGGCGTTGAGGTGCCGTACATCGCTACAGGCGCGACTATGATATTCATAGTCGGCTACATGGACGACATGCACCCGCTGCCGCCGCTCGTCCGGCTCATCTTTCATCTTCTGGCGGCGGCGTGGGTCGTCTGCGCTCTGCCGGTGCCGCTGTGGCAGCGAGCTCTGCTCGTGCTGTGGATCGCGGGCGCGACGAACGCCTATAACCTCATCGACGGCATGGACGGGCTGTGCCTGACGATAACTCTGATAACGGCGCTCTGCGCGCTCATGCTCGGGAACGGGGGCGTGTGGCTGCCGCTCGCCGGACTCGTCTTCGGCGTGCTGTTGTGGAACTTTCCGCAGCCGCGCACATTTCTCGGCGACGGTGGGAGCACTCTGCTCGGCTACATCTGCGCGTCTCAGCTCGCGTGGAGCATTTTCCCCAATATATTTGAGAAAGGATTTTTTCATCTCGCCTTTGTGCTATTATTTCTTGGGGGCGTGCCTGTGGTCGATACGCTTGTCGCTATGACGCGCAGGATATTGACGCACAAGTCTCCCTTCGAGCCTGACCGCGGCCACGCGCATCACAAGCTCCAGGACGCCGGGCTGCCGAAGTTCGCCGTGCTGGTCGTTCTCGGCGCGGCGCACAGCCTTTTTCTCAGCTTCGGAATGAGGCTGCTCGGGCTGCAGGTCTTTAACATTTTGTAAATTTGTAAATGTGTGGAGGTTCCCGATGGATAGGAAAACGGTCGTCTGCGTTATAGGGACCCGTCCCGAAGCTATAAAAATGGCTCCTGTAGTCATCGCCCTGCGTGAGCAGGACGTTTTCGACGTAAAGGTGCTGGCTACAGGACAGCACGCTGCAATGCTCGACCAGGTGCTCGACTTCTTCAAGATAGCCGCCGACAGAAATCTTCATATAATGAAAGAGCGCCAGACGCTCGATTATATAACCGCCTCCGTGCTTACCGGCGCCGGGGAATATTTCGACGAGACGCGCCCGTCCGCCGTACTTGTGCACGGCGACACGACGACGACATTCGCGGCGGGGCTGGCGGCTTTCTATCGCGGCGTTCCGGTAGGGCACGTCGAAGCCGGGCTTAGAAGCTGGAATATGCGTCTGCCCTTCCCCGAAGAGATGAACCGAGTTCTGGTGGACAAGTTCGCCGCGTGGGGCTTCGCTCCGACGCAGCTTGCGGCTGAAAATCTCAGAAAAGAGGGCATGGCGGAGCGGGCCATAAGCGTGACGGGAAACACTGTCATCGACGCTCTATTCTACACCGTCGCGGCGCGCGCCAAGCCAGAAAGCCCCGAGCTCGCGGCTCTGCCGGACGGGGCTCCGTTCGTGCTCGTCACGGCGCACCGGCGCGAGTCGTGGGGCGCGCCGCTCGAGGGCATCTGCTCCGCGCTCACCGACATACTGGACGCACACCCGGAGCTCTGGATGGTGGTCCCGATGCACAAAAACCCCGCCGTGCGCGAGATAATACGCAAGCATCTCGGCGGGCGCGGAAACGTCATACTCTGCGACCCGCTCGACTATCCCGACTTTGTATGGGCGATGAACAGTTCGAAATTTATATTGAGCGACAGCGGCGGCGTGCAGGAGGAGGCGTCGGCCATAAAGAAGCCCGTGCTTATACTGCGCGACGTCACCGAGCGCCCCGAGGCCGTCGAACACGGCAGCGGAGTGCTCGTCGGCGTGGACCGCGGAAGGATAGCCGCAGCCGCGCTGAAACTGCTTGAGGACGAAGCGGCGATACCGGAGATAGAACGCCGCTGCGCC
This sequence comes from Cloacibacillus sp. An23, assembly GCF_002159945.1. Taxonomy (NCBI): domain Bacteria; kingdom Thermotogati; phylum Synergistota; class Synergistia; order Synergistales; family Synergistaceae; genus Cloacibacillus; species Cloacibacillus sp. An23. The sequence continues at coordinate 21,200 of NZ_NFJQ01000011.1, forward strand.
GCGCAGCCGTTCGGCGACGGAAAGGCGTCGCAGAAGATCGCCGAAATTTTAAAGGAGAGCCTGCTTAGCTAAATGGTGACGCAAGGAGAAAAAAGATTCGCTGACGAGATGACTTTGACGGGCGGCAGGCCGCTCGTCGGAACGATAGACGTACAGGGCGCGAAGAACGCCGCGCTCCCCGTCATGGCGGCGGCAATACTGCTGCGGGGGCAGAGCCTGCGTCTCGAGGGCGTGCCTGAGCTTTACGACATACAGACCATGTGCCACCTTCTGCGTCATCTTGGCGCGGAGGTCGAATTTGAAAACAGATGCATGACTATCAGCGTGCCGGACGAGATAGAGTGCGAGACGCCGGTCGAGCTCGTGCGCAAAATGCGCGCGTCGTCGCTCGTTCTAGGCCCGCTCGTCGCCAGGTGCGGACGCGCCCTCATGCCGCTGCCCGGAGGCTGCGTGCTCGGCAGCCGTCCGCTTGACTTCCATCTCAAGGGGCTCGCTAAGATGGGCGCCGACATCGAACTCAAAGCCGGAGCCGTGACCGCGACCGCGGGGCGGCTGAAAGGCGCTACGATACAGCTCGACTTTCCGTCGGTCGGCGCGACCGAAAACCTCATGATGGCGGCGGCGCTCGCGGACGGCACGACGTATATAGAAAACGCGGCGAAGGAGCCCGAGATATCGAATCTCGCGGAGATACTCAGACTCATGGGCGTCCAGATAAAGGGAGACGGCACCGAAAACATCAAAATAACCGGCGTGAGCGAGCTGCACTCGGCGAGCGGCGAGATAATCCCCGACCGCATAGAGGCCGCGACATATCTCATGGCCGGAGTCATAACGAAAGGCTGCGTCACAGTGCGCGGCATCCCGCAGGAATATCTTGAGTCGGTGCTGAACAAGCTGGAAGAAGCGGGAGCGGACATCGACGTCTTCAACGGAGAGATAACCGCCAAATGGAAAGGCCCGCTCCAGGGAGTCACGGTCAAAACTCTTCCTTATCCGGGCTTCCCGACGGACACACAGCCGCAGATAATGGCTTTGCTGACGCTTGCCGAGGGCAACAGCGTCATACACGAGAGCGTCTTCGACTCCCGTTTGATGCATATAGACGAATTCAGAAAAATGGGCGCCAAGATAGAGGTGCAGGACAACATAGCGATAGTCACCGGAGTGAACAAACTTACCGGGGCCGAGGTGCTCTCGTCCAATCTTCGCGCTGGCGCGGCGCTCATAATGCTGGGCCTCGCCGCCGAGGGAAAGACGACCGTGCGGGGCCTCGAGCATGTATGGCGCGGCTACGAAGGGCTCGTTGAAAAGCTCCGCTCTCTTGGGGCGGAGATAGAGATGGAAGCCCCGTCGGTGGAGTAAATGGCGGACGGCCTCATCGAAGGGATCACTACCTCCGCATTCGTCGGCTCGGCCGGCACAGGCAAGAGCCAGCGCGCTCAGCTCATCGCGTCCTTTGTGAACGCCGACTTCATCATAGACGACGGCCTAGTTATACACAAGGGAAGCATTGTGTGCGGCAAGAGCGCGAAATCCGAGCGCAATCAAATAAGCGCGATAAGGCGCGCTCTCTTCGAGTTCGACGACCATCGCAGGGAGGTCGTCTCCTATTTCAGATCGGTAGCTCCGTGCTCCGTGATGGTGATAGCGACCTCGGACAATATGGCGCTTAAGATATTGAAGAAGCTCGACCTGCCGGCCCCGCAGCAGATAGTCCACATAGAGGACGTGGCGACTCCGGAAGAGATAGTCAAAGCGCGCCGCGAGCGCTTCGGGAAAGGCCAGCACGTCATTCCCGTCTCGCACGTGCTCGTGCGCAAAAATTTCGCGGGAAAGCTCGTCGGACAGCTCCGGGTGTTCTGGAAGTCAAAGGACAAGCACGAGGGAGAAAAGACTATCGTGCGCCCCCCCTTCAGCTTCTACGGCGAGGTGCATATAGAAACCGAAGCCATAGAACAGCTTGCATCGTTCATAGCCGGCAGGACGGCGCAGGTCGTCAAGGTCAACGAGGTCAAGGCCGTGCCGGGCGAGGAGGAGACGCTGGTTATAGACCTGAAGCTGACTGTCGCTCTGGGCGAAAGGAACCTTGTCGGCGTCGCCGCGCTGGTCAAGGAACGCATCGCGGCCAGCATCAGGTATTTCACAGGACTCGACGTGAAGAGCGTCAACGTGGTCATTGCGGAGGTGGTTGTATGAGCGAAGCCGACGAAGTACTCCTTAAGCTCTCGCCGGAGGAACGCGCTGAGATGAAACGCAGGCTCTGGGAGGAGACGAGGAGGAACGCGCTTGAATGCGCCTCATGTCCGCTCGCGGCGACGCGCACCAAGGTCGTCTTCGGAGACGGAGACCCGGACAGCAGGCTGATGTTCATAGGAGAGGGGCCAGGCGCCGACGAAGACGAACAGGGGCTTCCTTTCGTCGGACGGGCCGGGCAGCTTCTCACTCAGATACTCACGGCCGCCGGCATAAGCCGCAGGGAAGTATACATCACCAACATCGTAAAGTGCAGGCCGCCGGGAAACCGCGTGCCTACGCCGGAAGAAAGCGTGATGTGCGACAGGCACCTGCAGACGCAGATAATGCTCGTCAACCCGATGCTGATCGTTCTGCTCGGCAACACTCCGACCAAATGGATACTGAAGACGGAGGGCGGCATCACGAAGCTGCGCGGACGCTGGTTCGAGTGGCGCGGCGCGGCTGTCATGCCGATGTTTCACCCGAGCTACCTTCTGCGCAACGCGAGCTCGAAGGAGGGCAGCCCGAAGCACCTGACGTGGCTGGACATCCAGGAGGTCAAGCGCCAGTGGGACGAAGTGAAGCGCACCGGCACTCTGGACTCCGTTAAATTCGGTTAGGCGGAAAAGAAATGGAAACAAAGAAACTCGAACACATAGCGATCATTATGGACGGCAACGGACGCTGGGCGAAGTCGCGCGGGCTGCCGCGCATTATGGGGCATCACGCCGGAGTGAAGGCCGTCGAACGCACTGTGCGTGCCGCGAAGGAACTCGGGATACCCTGTCTGTCGCTCTACGCATTTTCGACCGAGAACTGGAAGCGCCCTCGCGGCGAGGTGCTCGGCCTCATGGGGCTCTTCCGCTATTATCTGCGCTCCAAGCTCGAAGAGCTGTGCAAGGAGGAAGTCAGGCTGCGTTTCGCAGGCGACCTGTCGGCCCTTCCGCACGACATCGCCGCCATACTCGAAGAGACTGCTGAGAAGACGAAGGCTTTCACCGGCACGCAGCTCGTCACCTGCGTCAACTACGGCGGGCGGCGCGAGATACTCGAGGCGGTGGACAAGCTGATAGCCTCCGGCGCGGAAGGCCCTGTGACGGAGGATATGCTGCGCGCTCATCTCTACCTGCCGGATCTGCCTGATCCGGACCTCATCATACGGACGAGCGGCGAGCTGCGCCTGTCGAACTTCTGGCTGTGGCAGAGCGCCTACAGCGAATATTACTTCACGGATAAATATTGGCCCGACTTCGACAAACAGGACCTTCTCGACGCGGTCGGTGATTACTACGAAAGGGAGCGGCGTTATGGAAAAGCTTAAGGAATTTTTCTATTCTAGTCCTGACATCCAGCTCAGGGCCTTCAGCAGCGTCTTTATCGTCCTGGCGATAGTGGGGGGCGTCATACTCGGAGGAATAGTCTGGGACGTTATAGCCTCCGCCGCGGCTCTGCTTTCGCTGTGGGAGTTCTATAAGCTCCAATCGTCGCGCGTACACGCCTCTCCGATCCTAGTGATGGCCTCCGCGTTCGTGATACTCTTCGGCGCGGCCTTCGGCCTGATGGACGTAACTGCGATACTTTGCTCCATCTCCGCCATCGCCTTCATCGCGCTTTTCCTCGAAGTGATGAAGCGCCAGGTCTCCGACGGCAGCGACGCTCTGGCGGCGGTCGGAGCCACCGTCGCCGGCATAGCCTATATCGTCCTTCCGTGGACCTTCATGATGCTGATACGCGCCAGGGAACACGGGGCGATGTTCCTTCTCACTCTGTTTTTCTGCACGTGGTGCTGCGACGTCGCCGCGTATTTCACCGGCAGCCACTTCGGTAAGACCCCGCTGTGCAGCCAGGTCAGCCCGCATAAGACGTGGGAGGGCTTCGCTGGCGGCGCCGCGGCGAGCTTTATGTGCGGAGGCCTGCTCGCCCTGATATTTTCCTTCCCGCCGCTCCCGCTTCTGCTGCTGGGGCTTCTCTGCGGCGTCGCAGGACAGCTCGGCGATCTTGGCGAATCTGTGCTGAAACGCGAGGCCGGCGTGAAGGACACCGGTAATTTGATACCTGGCCACGGAGGCGTTCTCGACAGATTCGACAGCATTCTCGTGAACGCTACGCTCGCCTTCGTAATATTCGAGCTGGTGGGCTAAGTGTCTGATAAAATTCGGCTCGCGGTAACTGGGGCTACCGGCAGCGTCGGAGGCGCGGTGCTCGACATATGCGCGCGTTTCCCTGACATTTTCGAGATAACCGCGCTCGCCGCCCGCCGCGACGCCAAGAAGCTCGCGGAGCTCGGCCGTCGGCACGGGGCGAAGATACTGTGCCTCACGGAGCCGGCCGTTCCGTCGTGGCGCGAAGAAGGCTTCGTCTGCCTCACTGGCGAAGCGGCGCTGACTGATATTGTAACGGACGGACGAGTGGAACACGCGGTGTTCGCTTCGTCCGGCATCACGGCTATAAAGGCGCTTCAGGCGGCGCTTGAACGCGGCATAGACGTATCTCTCGCCAACAAAGAAAGTATCGTAGTAGGAGGCCCGTGGGTCATGCCGTTAGTGAAACGGCGCGGACAGCTCCGTCCGGTGGACAGCGAGCACAGCGCCGTCTGGCAGTGTGTGCGCGACTCCGAAAAGAAAGAAATCTCGCGTATCTGGCTCACTGCTTCCGGCGGGCCGTTCCGCGGCTATACCGAGGAGCAGATGGAGCGCGTGACCGCGGCCGACGCGCTGAAGCACCCCGTATGGAAGATGGGGCCGAAGATAACGATAGACAGCGCTACGCTGATGAACAAGGGTATAGAGTGCATCGAAGCGATGCAGCTCTTCGGCCTTCCGTCGGAAAAAGTCGGAGCGCTCATTCATCCTCTGTCGCAGGTTCACGGCATCGCTGAGTTCATAGACGGCACTGTCAAGCTTCTGCTCTCGCGCGCGGACATGAGGCTGCCTGCGGCTGCGGCGCTCGCGTGGCCCCGCAGACTTCCGCTAGTGGAGAAGGGCTTTCCGCCCGTCGAGCCTTCCGCGTGGGAACTGCGGTTCAGCGAAATCGACGAAAAGCTCTTCCCGTGCTTCGCGCTCGCGCGCGAGGCCGGGCGTATGGGCGGCGCGTACCCGGCGCTGCTCGTCGGCGCGGACGAGAGCGCCGTGGAATATTTTCTGAAGGGCGAAATTTCATACCGCGGCATCGCGCGCGTCATATCGTCGGTTCTCGAAGAATATAACGGCGGAGCGCCGTCGTCGCTCGACGAAGCGATATCGCTGGTCGAAACCGGCCGCCGCGCCGCCGTCGAAAAATGTAAAAAATTCAACGGAGGCATACTTAGTTGATAAGCTTGATATCTTTCCTGATAGTCATAGGAATATGCGTCATTTCGCACGAGGGCGGGCACTTCTTTGCGGCGCGTTTCCGAGGCGTGCTGGTACATGAATTCTCCTTCGGCATGGGGCCCGAGATATGGCACCGCAAAAAAGGCGAGACGCAGTATTCATTTCGCGCCTTCCCGATAGGCGGATTCGTCAGGCTCGAGGGCGAAGACGACGAGACGTCGGAGCCGCACGAGCCGGGATACGATCCCAGCCGCTCGCTCGCCAACAAAAAACCGTGGGAGCGGATTCTGATAATGGGCGCGGGGGCTTCCGTCAACATCGCGCTCGCGTGGCTGCTGACGGCCCTTTACTTGGCCGGAAACGGCGCATACGACATGAGCGCGCCGAGACTGGGCGTAATAATGGAAAACACACCGGCCTACACGGCGGGGCTCAAAAGCGGGGACGTAATCGAGAGCATCGACGGCAAGCCGCTCGACAGGTGGGGGGACATACAGAAAATCATCCGCGACGGAAGCAAGTCGGGCGACACCTTCGACATCGTCGTTTCGCGCGGCGGGGAAGAGAAGAAACTCTCCATAAACATCCCCTATTCGGAGGAAGCCGGCGGAAGGCTGCTCGGCGTGCAGCCTCCGTATAGAAAATATCCGTTCATCCAGGCCCTCGGAGCTTCGTTCAGCTATTCGTGGAGCATGAGCGTGGCGATACTGAAAAGCCTCTGGCTCACGGTGACCGGACAGATGCGCGCAGACGTAACCGGCCCGGTCGGCATCGCCGTAATGGCCGGCGACGCGCTGACGGCGGGCTTCTGGGCGTTCGTCGGGTTCCTGGGCGTCATCAATCTGAACCTGGGACTGCTGAACCTTCTGCCTTTTCCGGCGCTTGACGGCGGGCGCATCGTGTTCGTGCTCATCGAAATGGTGACCAGGCGCAAAGTTCCGGAGAAGGTCGAGACGATAATCCACTACGGAGGGTTCATCGTGCTCATCGCGCTCATAACGCTCGTCACGGGCAAGGACATATTCAGACTCTTTATCTCAAACCTTTAGATCATATCTCAGCGGAGGCGGATAATACGATGGGAAGCGCGCGCTCGGTGACAATTAACGGATTGAAGATAGGGGGCGGAGCTCCCGTCAGGGTCGAGAGCATGCTGAAAAGCCGCCTCACCGACCTCGCGGCCTGTGTCGGCGAGACAGAAAGGCTCCGCGACGCAGGGTGCGAGCTCGCGCGCGTCGCTCTGCCGGACTCCGCGCTTGCGCCGGCCTTCGCGTCGCTCGTCAGAGAATCGCGGCTCACTCTCATGGCGGACATACACTTCGACCACAGGCTAGCGCTCGCAGCCATCGAAGCCGGCTGCCCGTCCGTACGCATAAACCCTGGTAACATGAGCGGCGCGGCGCGTCTCGCGGACGTCGTGGCGGCGGCTAAGGAACGCGGCGTCGTCATACGGATAGGCGCGAACGGCGGCTCGCTCGGAAATTCGCAGCTCGAACGCTGCGGCGGCGACCGCGGCGCGGCGCTGGTCCTTGCTGTTGAAGAACAGCTAAGGCCGCTGCTGGACATGGACTTCACCCGGATAATCATATCGGCGAAATCGTCCTCGATAGCGGAGACGGTGCGCGCCAACGCTATACTGGCTGGCAGATACCCGTTCCCGCTCCACATCGGCGTAACCGAGGCCGGAAACGGCAATTCCGGCGTCGTCAAGGGAGCCGCGGGAATATCCATGATGCTCGCGCAGGGCATAGGCGACACTCTGCGCGTCAGCCTCACCGCGCCCGGAGAAGAAGAAGTCGAAACAGGCTATAACATCCTGAAGGCCCTCGGACTGCGCAGCCGCGGCTGGGAGCTCGTAAGCTGTCCGACGTGCGGACGCCGCCGCGTGGAAGTCGCGGAGCTCGTCGAACGCCTGAAGAAAATACTGCCTCCCTCCGCCGCCTCAGGCTTAACGGTAGCCGTTATGGGCTGTGAGGTGAACGGGCCGAAGGAGGCGGCCGGCGCGGATCTCGGCGTCGCGGGGTGCCCGGACGGGTTCATAGTTTTTAAAAAAGGCGCGTTCCTCTGCCGCGGCTCTATGGATGTATTTGAAGAAATTGTCCGGCGCGAAATCAACTCCATACTAAACCATAAAAAATAACAAGTTCATAAAAACTTTATCCTTTCGGTGTGTTGACTTATCTTCGATAAAACTATAAGATAAAGCCGCAACTTAGATAATTCAAAGATTTTTATGAAGACGGCGTCCGCCGCCGCAATCGGCGTATATCTTGAAGACGGAATGAAAAGAGGTGCAAAAATGAACTCAAATACCGAGTTTAGTGTATTCTCTGAGACCGGGCAGCTTAAGCAGGTGATGCTGCACCGCCCGAGCAGAGAGATCGACCGCCTGACGATAGACAACATGGACGAGCTTCTCTTTGACGACCTCCTGTGGCTGGAGCAGGCGCAGCGCGAGCACGACGGCTTTGCGAAGCTGCTTAGGGACAACGGCACGGAGGTTCTCTACTTCAGCAGAACTCTCGCCGAGACTATGGCCGTCCCCGACGCGAAGGAAGAACTGATAAACGACGTCTTTCGTTTTGAATGCCTTGACCGCCGCATCTCTGACGAATTCCGCCCAGTGCTCATGGAGATGCCGGAAAGCGAGCTGGCCGGCCACCTTATAGAAGGCTGGACCAAGAAAGAGGCGAACGGCGTTTGCCGGCGCGCTCCCAGCCTCGTCGCATCAGTCTCGAACGGCAGCGATTTTCTGATTCATCCGATCCCCAACCTGTACTTCCAACGTGACCCTGCGATAACAGTCGCCGACGGCATAATATTTGGACAGATGACCTTCGAGGCGCGAAGGATAGAACCGCTGTACTGGAAATACATCATACGCTTCCATCCGAGATTCGCCGGCATGCGCGTACTCTTCGGAGACGCGCCGGACGAGGTTTGGCCGCAGAAAGCCGAAGGGGGCGACATACTCGTCCTGTCGGACAAAGCCGTCGCGATAGGCGTGTCTCAGCGCACCGCGCCTACGACAGTCCAGCGCATCGGGCGCAACCTCGCTGCGAAAACCTCGATAAAGCGCGTATTCGCCTTCGAGATACCGCGCGGGCGCTACTGCATGCACCTGGACACGGTCTTTACGATGGTGGACAAGGACGCCTTCTGCGTATATCCGCCGCTGCTGGAGTCCCTGAAAGTCTGGCAGCTCGACTATTCCGACGGCGGCACGCTTGAAACGCTCGAGCAGAAAAAAGACTGGCAGGCGGCGATAGCATCTACGCTCGAAGTCGAAAGGCTGCGGCTCATAGTCATGCGCGGACGCGACGACGCTGAGACTGCGCGCGAGCAGTGGCACGACGGCTGCAACACCCTCGCCGTCGCCCCTGGCAAGGTCGTCGTCTACAACCGCAACGTCAACTCGGCTAAGCTGCTCCGCGACAACGGGGTAGAGGTGCTCGAGCTCGAAGGGCCTGAGCTCGGACGCGGACGCGGCGGCCCGCGCTGCATGTCGATGCCGCTCAACAGAGCCCCTGTATAAAATTTAGTTGATATTGATTAATTTTGTAAAAACTATTTACAAAAAGATAAAATAGAGTAAAATACAAATCTACAATAAAAAGTGAAGGGAGTTTTTTCTATGCCTGTGAATCTTCGCAACCGTCATCTTATCTCTTTGAAGCACCATACGCCGGCGGAGATTGAATATCTCCTCGACCTTGCCGCCGACCTCAAAAATAAAAAGCGGGCCGGCATAAAGGGCAACCTGCTGGAGCGTAAGAACGTGGCGCTCATCTTCGAAAAGCCGTCTACCCGCACCCGCTGCGCATTCACGGTCGCGGCAATCGACGAGGGCGGACATCCAGAGTACCTCGGAAAGAACGACATCCAGCTCGGACACAAGGAAGACGTGGCCGACACTGCGCGCGTTCTCGGGCGTATGTTCGACGGCATAGAGTTCCGCGGATTCAGCCAGAAGGTGGTCGAAGACCTCGCGAAGTACGCGGGCGTCCCAGTCTGGAACGGACTCACCGACGATTATCACCCGACGCAGGTTCTCGCAGACTTCCTCACTATCCGCGAGAACTTTGGACGCCTTAAGGGCATCCGCCTCGTCTATGTCGGCGACGGACGTAACAACGTAGCCAACTCCCTCATGATAGGTGCGGCGAAGATGGGGATGCACTTCGTCATAGGCTCGCCGAAGGAGCTCTTCCCGGACCCGGCGCTCGTCGCCGAGTGCGAGCAGATAGCGAAGGAGTGCGAGTCGGGCGCGACCATAACCATCACCGACGACCCGAAGGCCGCCGTCAAGGGTGCGGACGCGATATACACAGACGTCTGGGCGTCGATGGGCGAGGAGGCTAAAGCCGCCGAGCGCAAAGCGCTGCTTCAGCCCTATCAGGTAAACCGCGAGCTTATTGAAGCGGCCGGCAACGACGACGTTATCTTCCTCCACTGCCTGCCGGCGGTGAAGGGCAACGAAGTGACGGAAGATGTATTCGAGTCCCGCCACGCGCGTCAGTTCGACGAAGCCGAGAACCGCATGCATACGATCAAGGCCGTCATGGTAGCGAGCATCGGCAACCTCTAATCCGGCCTTTCGCTTTTAAGTAAAAAACAAAGGGACGCCGCAAGGCGTCCCCTTGTTTTTGCCGTCTCTCATGTTCAAGCCAATAGCTGAAAAACAAAAAAGCTCTCCCGACGGAGAGCTTAAAATCTCAAAGAATGGAGCCAGCGTCCGGACTCGAACCGGAGACCTGCGCATTACGAGTGCGCTGCTCTACCAACTGAGCTACGCTGGCCTCTCTTTGGAGCGGACAACGGGATTCGAACCCGCGACCCTTAGCTTGGGAAGCTAATGCTCTACCAACTGAGCTATGTCCGCAATTCAACGGAGAGAATAATATCATAACTTTTGAATTAGCGCCACTCCTTTTTTGAAAAAAATTAAGATAAATTTTCATGAGCCTCCTTGCCGCCTTCCATCGCGTCGCCGGCATTGTAACAGTAAAATGAAACTTTCATCACGCGGCGGCGGGGATATTGTCAACGCTGTGAACCGTTGATATTATAAAAACAGTTGAGATGCTGAAAAGAGGCGTATTGCATTGACGGAACACATCAGGAAGGACACGGACGAGGCGCCGGGGCTCAGCGCGCCCGAAAACGGCAGAAAGATATATTTCGTGCGGCACGGCAAGACTGAATGGAACAACCTGTTCCGCTATCAGGGCGTCACCGACGTCCCGCTCTGCGCTGAGGGCGAGGAGCAGGCGCGGCGCGCGGGGCTGCGGCTCGCGCGTTTGAACGTAGGCGCCATAGTTTGCAGCCCTCTGTCGCGCGCCTTCGAGACCGCGAAGCGGATCGCGGCGCACCACCCAGGCGTAATCGTAGAAAAAAATCCGCTCTTTATAGAAATTAACTTCGGAGAGTGGGAGGGGCTGACCGTCCCGGAAATCAAAGCGCACAGCGGAGAAGAGCTCTTTTATAAATGGCGTTCGAACGAGCTTCACGTAACGGTCCCGGGCGGCGAGGAGGCCGATGCAGTTTTCGACCGCGCGTCGCGTGCGGCTGACGAACTTATATCGCGGCGCGAGGAGAACATAGTCGTCGTCGGACACGGCGCGATGTTCCGCGCTCTTCTGCTGCCGCTGCTCGGCGTCCCGCGCTCCAACGTGTTCTGGAAGACGCGCGTGGACAACTGCTCTATCTCGGCCCTCTGCGTGGAAAATAACGGAAAAGCGACGCTCTCGTTCCTCAACGACACGCTCCACCTCCATGCGGACGAGGACAAAATCGCTGATTTGCCGCTCTCTTAGCGCAAAGACGTTAGGTGTGTGGTAAAATAGAAAAAATTGTGCAGACCTTCGCCTATTCGCATTGCGCGGACATGGCTGCAAAGGTGGGGTAACATGAAAAAAACAACAGAATACGACGGCGGACGCCGCGACGATTCCAAGCTGTGGGCCGAGTGCGCCGCCGGCAGCGACGCGGCTAGAGAAGAGCTGATCCTCGCCAACAGGCCCATGGTCTATTGGCTCGCCAAGAAGCTGAAGGTTCCATACAACACATACCATGATCTGATCCAGGAGGGGATGCTCGCGCTTATAAGCGCGGTCGATTCTTTCGATCCGAGCCGGAACATCTGTTTTTCCACGTACGCATATTACAAAATCAACGGCAGGATGATAAATTTCCTGCAGCGCGTAGAAGCGAAAGCCCCGACGCCTGTGGAAGACGCCGTTTTCGAAAGCGGAGAGGACGGCGGCGCTGCCCTTTACGACGCGCCGGAGCGCAGAGAATGGTCGATAGACCTTGAGAACGCGCTGTCGCAGCTTTCGGAACGCGAGTCCGACATCATCAACGCGCTCATCATGGAAGGGCGCGTAGCAAACGACGTGGCGGCGGAAAAGTCAATCGACGTGAGCAACGTCTATAGGATACGCCGCAAGGCGCTCGCCAAGCTTAAATCGTGGCTCGGCATAGAGAGCGCGCAGGAGGCATCCAAGGCCTGACGGCTCACATGCCGCGCGGCTGAGGACGAAATTCAAAATGACGCAAAAGACTGCGAGACTTCAAAGATGGCTCGACCGGCTGACGGCGGCCTGCGACAATAAAAAATGGAAATCGGCTGTGGCGGAGGCGGACTGCCTGTCGGCGGAGCTTCGCCTAGTGCGAGAGGAGCTGTGGGAGAAGGCCGAGGAATCCGCGGCCCCAAAGCGCTCGTTCAGCTTCAGGACGTGCGCTTCGTTCGGCGCCCGTTCATTCGGCATCGCCATGGCTATAGTGTGTCTCTGCACGTTCCCGATAGCAGTGGAGAGCGGAAAGCCGCAGAACATAGCCGCGCTTCCGACCGGCGCCGAGAACAAATTCGAAGAGTTCACGCTCGTGACCGCGGAAGAGAAAGAGCTGCTCCAGATGCTGCGCGCCAACCTCAAAGAAAGCAACGTGGCCGTCAAAAAAGCGGAGAAGTCTCTCCCGGCGAAGCCGAAGCTCGCCGCAAGGACGGCCGAGCGCCACATCACGGACATCCCCGAGCGACCCGCCGCGCCGCGCGCCGAGAAAATCCGGCCGGAAGAGCTGCTGACGCTCATTCAGATAGGAGAGAAAAGCCTCAGAGGGGACACCCCGGCTATTAAGATAATAAACTAAGCTTGAAGCTGATTCAGTTTTTTGTTTCAAGGAGTGGTACTTTGTGTTGATGCGAACCAAATTGCTGGCGTTCTCTGTGGCTTTGCTTATGCTCGCCGCCCAGGCCGGGTATGCGGCCGGCGGCGGCTCGGAAACGCCGGCGGCGCAGCAGCCGGAAGTCTCGGCGGAGGCGCCGGCCACGGCGGACGAGCCGCCTGTATCCGGCGACGTCAGCGCCGAAGGACCGTCGGAGAGACCGGCCGCACCTGAGGGCGCACGCGCCGAAGGGGAGGGCGTCGCCGAGAGGCTGCCGGAACCGCCGTCGCTTGAGGAGCTGGCGGGGCCGGTGATCGTCGGCATCGGCGTCGAGGGAAACAGCGAAGTGGCGACGGAGCACATCATGAGCGTCGTGACGTCGAAAGTCGGAGAGCACGTTGATGAGGAAAAGCTCCGTAAGGACGCCGAGGCCATATTCGAGCTCGGATTTTTCAACGCCACTGACTACAGGGTGACGGACGAAGAGGACGGAGTCCGCGTCACTTATCTGGTGCAGGAAAACCCGAAGGTCGGAGAAATTAAATTCGTCGGCAACACCGTATACACCGAGGACGAGCTGCGCAACATCATATTCACGCAGCCGGGGATGATATTCAACCGCACCTTCTTCCGCAACGACCTCCAGAGGATTAAGGAGAAATACCAGGCCGACGGCTACGTGATGGCTAACGTCAAGGACGTCAGGATTGACGGCGACGTCATCACGGTCGAGATAATCGAGCCGAAGGTCTCCGAGATAGTCATACAGGGCAACAGGATAACGAAGACGAAGATAATCGAGCGCTACATCAGGGTCAAGGTCGGCGAGAGGTTCAACTCCAACGAACTGCGCCTGACTCTGAACCGCCTGCAGGGACTCGGCTACTTCAGCGACGTCAACGTCAACTTCGAACCGGGACAGAACCCCGACGAGGTCGTGCTCGTCCTTACGGTCGAGGAGGCGCGCACCGGCAGACTCGGCTTCAACGTCGCCTACGGCACGCAGAGCGGCTTCGGCGGAGGTATGAGCTACGAGAACTCCAATATATGGGGCAGCGGCCTGCGTCTCAGCGTCGGCTTCGAGCTCGGCGACCGCGAGGAGTACTGGCTTACGGTCGAGCAGCCCTATATGAGCCATAAAATATTCGCCTGGCGCGTCGGCGTCTACAGACGTGCCTGGGACGACATCTATTACTATGAAGACGACACAGAGTACCTGGAGTACGACCGCGACCGTTTCGGAGCATTCGTCGGCTTCGGTAAGAAATTTGCTGAGGACTCGCAGTACAACTGGTACGTCTTGCTCGACTGGCACAACACGAAAAATGATAATGTCAGAAATAATGCCAACGATGCGGCGTGGGATCAGTATGCTAAAAATTATTATTCAAGTTACGGAACGCCCAATCAGCCTTCTACACAAGATATGATTAACGACATAAAGCAGCAGGAACTTGGCGAGGGCGATTACTATTCCGCAACGTTTACTTTAAGACGTTTCAATCTTGACGAATATCTGCCATATCAGAAAGGCGACATAGAATCTTTAAACGTTCAGGTTGGTCAGGCCGACGTTGAAGGTATCGACTATACTTACGTGAAATACTGGCTTGAAGGCAGATTCTACTACCCGATAGGAAACTTCCTCAAGGATATATTCGAAACATCGTTCCTTGACGGAGTAGACGGCAAGCCCGTCATCCTTGCGGCGCGCGTCGTCGCGGGGTCTGCGAGCGGCGATGTCCCGTACGACGAACTCTATGAAATCGGCGGAGATACTACGCTGCGCGGCTACGACGACGACTATTTCCATGGCCGCAATATGGTACTGGGCAACGTTGAGCTTCGCATACCAATACAAAAGATGTTCAGCCTTGTATTCTTCTACGATATAGGAAGAGCGTGGGATTCTGGCGGGTTGTTTGGCCGCGATAAGAAATATGGCGGCGAAGAATGGGGCGATTCTCCCGGAGTCGGCGTAAGGCTCAACACCCCGCTCGGCAACCTCCGCCTCGACTACGCGAGCGGCGATGAGGACAGATTTGTCTTTGGCTTCGGAGAGCTCTTCTAGGCCGGGTTACAGACGCTATAAACGGATAGTTGCGGCAATTTTCATTGCCGCAACATTTTTGCTTGCTTCCGGCCGGGCGTGGGCCGTCAGTATTACGACTGACGGCCTCGCGGAATGGCAGGAGGAGCTCGCCGTCCAGACGCTGACCGCGGTCGCCGAAAGCATACCGCAGTCTGGCGGCGCGGAATACAGGGCCGAGATATTGCAGACCGTCGCCCGCCGCCTGTTCGCGGGTTATCGCGTGACGGTGACGCCGCGGGGCAAGGGGGCCGCGGTCGTGCGTTTCGACGCGCAGGACGGCACGCTTCTCTGGCGTGTGGAGCTCGCGACGCCGTCGCTGCGCGACATGCCGCTTGAATGGTTCGGCTCGGATGTCGAGGGCTTCGCATCAGAGATTGCGTCGCTGCTTGACGGGGTGCCGCTGGAATCTCTCTCGTGGTCCGACAGGGCGCTGCAGGATAAGATAAACGCCCTCGCGGCGGAGCGGCTGCCGGGCTGGACGCCCGAGATGCTCATAACGCGCGGCGAAGCCGAGGCTGTGCTGAGCGTCTCGTTTGTTCCGCAGATGCCGATGATTCTTGCAGTCAACCCGTCGTTTACATCGACTTCGCTGCCGACGCTGTTTTACGGTGAGTTCCGCGAAGAGCTGCAGGGGCACTATGCCCCTCTGGTCGGCCTTCCGGTCAAATGGGCCGCGAAGCATTCCCGCGACCTCGCCGAATGGACGGAGGATTATATAAACGAGCAGATGCTCGTGCGGCGTTCAAATTCGTCCGCCGAGGCAAGTTTCCAGGCCTCGCAGATTTCGAACATGAACGTCAAGATAGACAGCCGGAACTATACCATCGCGGCGTGGGCGACGATTTACGCCGGTACGTCGGATAAGTCGGCGGAGCTGGGGCTGCACCTCGGGCGTAAGGTCGAGCTGATACCCGACCTGGACATGGAGGCATACGCCGAAGGGATACTCGGCCTGCAGGACTGGCAGATAGACGGACGCTTCGGCCTTCGTTTCCGTCCGATGGTCCGCAGCCTGTGGCTGGGCGGCGAATGGGATACAGAAGATGAAATGTGGTGGGGCAAACTGTCGCTCGACGCCGAGCTGCACAAGCCCTACGCATGGGTGCGGCTGCGCGAGGACGGAATTTTCAACGGCGCCCTCGGGTGGCGCGCCACAGAATATATATCGTTTGAAGTCGAATACGACGAGCGCGACGGCGACAGGTGGAGCCTTAAAATGATAGGCAACCTGTAGGCCCGCGCGGAGAGGACTTGTTAGGATGGCTAAGACCATAACCCTTGCACAAATTGCGGAACTGACCGGCGGCAGAGTCGTCGGCGACCCTGAGATAATAATATCGTCCATTTCCGACCCGCGGACGCCGAAGGAGGGCGCCATATCGCCGCTCTGGGAAAAGAAGCTCGAGCGCTTCGCGCCGGGCTGCCCCGTGCTTTTCACCAAGAAAGGGTGGATAAAGGAGGGACAGAACGGCGTCGAGCTTGACGACCCGCGCGCCGGCCTCATCGCGCTGCTGACATTTTTCGACAATGCACCGAAACGCGAGCGCCGGGTGTCCGAGCGCGCATTTGTGGACGAGGCGGCGAAGCTCGGTGAAAACGTCGCTGTCGGAGCCGGAAGCGTCGTAAAGTCCGGCGCGTCAGTCGGCGACGGTACGGTGATAATGGAGAACGTCTTCATAGACCATGACGTGACTATAGGCAAAAACTGCCTGCTCGAGCCCGGGGCCGTAGTGTTTCACCACTGCGTGCTCGGCGATGCCTGCGTGCTGCACGCGAACGCAGTGATAGGCTGCGACGGCTTCGGCTTTATGCCGGACCCCAAAGCCGGGATGGTGAAGATTCCGCAGATAGGCACGGCGCGCCTCGGCGACGGCGCCGAAATAGGCTGCTTCAGCTCTGTAGACAGGGCGACCTTCGGCGAAACCTACATCGGGCCGCAGACGAAGATAGACAGCCACGTCAAGATAGGACACAACTGCGTGATAGGCGCTTATACGATAATAGTGGCTCAGTCCGGCATAGCTGGCAGCAGCCACGTCGGCAGCCGCGTCATTATGGCGGCGCAGTCCGGCGCGGCGAACCACGCCACCATCGGCGACGGCTGCACGGTCGGCGGCCGCGCAGGGGTGTCGTCCGACATTCCGGACGGGGCCGTCGTTTCCGGCTTCCCGGCGCAGGACCACAGGAAAGAGCTGCGCGTCCAGGCAGCCGTACGCCAGCTTCCAGAAATGGCGTCGAACGTGAAGGCCTTCGCGAAACGCATAGAGGCTCTGGAAAAAAGGCTGAACGATGAAAACGCTTAAGGAAGAAATAAAAATTTCCGGCGTCGGCCTGCACTCGGGCGAGACGAGCACGGTGCGGCTGATGCCGTCGGAGCGCGCCGGGGTCTGGTTCGTGAACGGCGCGGGCGAGGCTTCCAACGTAACGTGCTCCGTCGTGGAGGAGGATCAGCGGCTTACCGGTTTCTCTCTGCCGAACGGAGTTGTCGTAAGGACTGGCGAGCATATGCTCGCGGCGATAACCGGCATGGGGCTTGAAGCCGTCGAGATACTGCTCGAGGGCAGCGAAGTCCCGATAACGGACGGGAGCGCTTTCCCGTTCGCAGAAGCGATAAACAGCGCGGGATTCTGCGACGTGCCGGGCGAAGCTCCGAGACGCGCTCTGTCCGCGCCGGTCGCGGTGGAAGAGAACGGAGGGAAGCGTTTCCTCGCCGCGGTGCCGTCGGACAGGCTGACGGTGAGCTACGTCATAGATTATTCGGGCACGCCGGTCGGCACACAAAATGTCTTCTATGATGTCACACGCGACAATTTTTATAATATAATCTCTAGAGCAAGAACGTTTGGGCTGACGTCCGAACTTGATTATCTTAGGCGGCACGGGCTCGTGAAGGGCGGAAGCCTCGACAACGCCCTGGTATTCGACGAATGCGGCCTTGTGGGCGGCGCGCAGCTGCACTTCCCGCTGGAGTGCGTCACGCACAAGGTCATCGACCTGCTCGGCGACCTTACGCTCGCCGGCCCCGTCCCGACGGCTCACTACGTCGCCGTCGCGGCGGGACACAGCATTCACGGCAAGCTCGTCGGGCGGATACGGGCGATTTTCGCATAATCCACGGCTACGCGCCGCGACGCCATTAGGAGGAAGATTTTTTATGCAAGTAAACATCAACCAGATAATGGGGCTGCTTCCGCACAGATACCCCTTTCTGCTTGTTGACCGGATCGAAAACATAGTAGACACGGATACCGTAAAAGAGGTTACGGGCTATAAGAACGTGACCTTCAACGAGCCCTTCTTCCAGGGACATTTCCCCGACGAGCCCGTTATGCCGGGAGTGCTTATACTCGAAGCTATGGGGCAGGTCGGCGCAGTCCTCATGAAAATGCAGAAGGAATTCCAGACGGGCGAACGCAAGCTCGTCTACCTCACTTCCATAGACCACGCTAAATTCCGCAGGCCCGTGAAGCCCGGCGACCAGCTCCGCACGACCGCGAGGCTCAAGAGGCGCCGCGGCAGCATGGGAAAATTCGAATTCGTCGCCACAGTCGACGGCGAAGTTGTGGCTGAGGCGGAGATGGGCTTTCATATCGCTTCCGGCCTTACGCTTGTCGAGGCGGAAGATAAGAAATGAGCGTCCAAATACACCCCACAGCGATAGTGGCCAAAGAGGCCGAGCTCGGCGAGGACGTAAAGATAGGACCGTACTGTATAGTAGACCCTAAGACGAGGATAGGCGACGGTTCGGAACTCCGCGCTTTTGCGCGCGTCTGCGACTATACTGAGATGGGCGCGGGCTGCGTGATCCACGAGCACGCCGTCATCGGCGGAATACCTCAGGATTTAAGCTACCGCGGCGAGGAGACCTGGGCCATCCTCGGAGACAGAGTCGTATGCCGCGAATACGTCACCGTGAACCGCGCCGCTGGCGAGGGCAACGTGACGAAGGTCGGAGACGGCTGCTTCATCATGGAGAACGTCCACCTCGCGCACAACGTCCGCATCGGGCGCGAATGCACTATAGCCAACAAAGCCGGACTTTCCGGGCACGTCGTCGTCGGCGACTATGTCGTCATAGGCGGCATGACGGGATTCCACCAGTTTACTCATATCGGCTCGTACTGCATGATAGGCGGGCTTTCGCGCATTACGCAGGATGTGCCTCCCTACTGTCTCGCGGCTGGGATACCGCTTCGCGTCTTCGACATCAACAAGGTCGGGCTGCGCCGTCGCGGCTTCGAGTCCGCGTCGCGCCGCAAGATACGCGATATGTATAAACTCATTTATAATTCGTCCTTGCAGCTGAAAGAGGCGCTGCGCCGGCTCGCAGAGAAATATCCGAACGACCGTGAGGCGCAGATGATCATCGACTTCGCGGCGGAAAGCACCCGCGGCTTCACTCCGCGCGTAACGCACGACTGGGAACGCAAGTCGGAGGAATAAGATTGATAAAACTGTTCGCTATGGACGTCGACGGCACTTTGACCGACGGCGGCATCTACATGGACG
This sequence comes from Cloacibacillus sp. An23, assembly GCF_002159945.1. Lineage (NCBI taxonomy): Bacteria > Thermotogati > Synergistota > Synergistia > Synergistales > Synergistaceae > Cloacibacillus > Cloacibacillus sp. An23. The sequence continues at coordinate 40,514 of NZ_NFJQ01000011.1, forward strand.
GCTCGGGGAACGAAATGAAGCGCTTTGACGTCCAGGACGGGCAGGGAATAGCGGCGCTCATCAAAAAGGGCGTGAAGGTCGCCTTCATCAGCGGGCGTTATTCAGCGCCGACGCAGAAGCGCGCGGAAGATTTGAAGATAACGCGCTGCGTCAACGGCGTCAAAGACAAGCTGCCGGAGCTTAGGAAGATAGCGGCGGAGCTTGGCGTGACGGCGGACGAGACGGCCTACGCCGGAGACGACGTCCCGGACGTCGAGTGCATCGAATGGGCCGGTCTCGGCATAGCGGTTGCGAACGCCTGCGCCGAGGCGAAGAAGGCCGCCGGTTATGTCGCCAAGCGCGGCGGAGGACGCGGCGCCATACGTGAGTGCGCGGAAATGATAATCAGAATCAACGACGGAGAGGCTGCCGATTGAATATATCATCCTTTAAAGTAAGAGCTCTTGACCGTTTTATACTGAACGAGCTGAAAGCGCCGTTTTTCTTCGGCCTCGTCGCTTTCACTATAATCCTGGTGGCGGGAGGACTTCTCTTCCAGATGGCCGAGCTCATAATACAGAAGGGCGTTTCCATAGGCATAGTCATAAGGCTGTTCATATATTACATGCCGAGGCTCGTCGTCTTCACAATACCGATGAGCTGCCTTCTCGCGGCGCTGCTGGGCTTCGGCAAGCTTTCGGCTAATTCCGAGATAGTCGCGCTCAAGTCCGCCGGGCTTTCCTTCCAGCGCATCGTGCGCCCGGTCGTCGCGGCGGCCTTCGTCATATCCATCTGCGCCCTCGTCATAAACGAGAGCGTCGTCCCTGTCAGCGAGCGCGCGGCGGCGAACGTCATGAAGTACGAGGTGCTCCACGAATCTGCGCCGGTCTTCACTCAAAAAGTGTTCCTTAAGGAAGAGGGCGGCGGTTCCGTCGAACGCGTCATATACATAGACAAGATGGACAACGAAACAAAGGAGATGGAGAACGTCGTCGTAGAGGAATTTGAGGGCGGGCGGCTCGCCCGCATAATCGCGGCGAAAAGCGGGGAATGGCTCTCCGGAAGCTGGTGGCTGACTGACGGCGCCGTCTACGAGATAAAGAAAGAGACCAAGGAGGTCGGGCTGCTCTTCAAGTTCAACCGCCAGGCGCTCATGCTCAACATGGAGCCGGACGAGATATCCGCGAACGACAGGAAGCCCGACGAGATGACGATACCTGAGCTGCTGCGCGCGATAGAGATACGCGGCAAGACAGGCGCGGAGGCCGGAGACCTGTGGATGGCCTTCCATCTGCGCCTCGCCGTCCCGTGGGCCTGCCTCATCTTCGGCATACTCGGCGCGGCGCTCGGCAGCAGGCCGCAGCGTTCGAGTTCGAGCGTCGGCCTCGGCTTCAGCGTCATAATAATATTCGTCTATTACGTTATCATGTCCTTCGGACGGGCGCTCGGCGAAAGCGGCTCGCTGCCGCCCATACTCGCCGCATGGGTTGCTAACTTCGTATTCCTTGCGATAAGCGTCTTCTTCTGTCTGAGGGCGAACAGACTCGGCTGAAGTCAGATTGTGATTATAGTACGGGCATCGCCGGCTTTCTTTTCAGGAAGCCGGCGATGCCCGTATATTCCCATCAGGCGCGCGCGATACTGCTTTTATGAACGTACTTATCGAAGGGCGCGCAGAGTATATGAAGTCGTCGAACGTCTGCATAAAACCGGGCACCGACGAGGCCTATATAACATGCGCCGGTACGGGCGGCTCCGGAATTTTTACTTTCAAAGCCCCGGCTGAAGCGATAACGATGTTCTCGCATCAATAGATTTGTCTTAAAAACCGCTCTGCAGAGTGGAGCGGCTCTGTAAGACTCCATTCCTTCATCTGAAACAAGACGGGCGTTCCTTAATCCGGCGCCCGTTTTTATGGGTTCTGCGGCGTTAACGTCTTATCTTCCGCTTCTGTCAAGCGCAGGCAGCTCTCCCGTGTCGCTTAGTATGAGGTATGTGGTCGTCGCGAAACCGATGGCGCTGAACTGCGCGAGCGCGGCGTCGAGCTCTTTTGTCGAAGGCACGGCCACCTCTGCTATGCACTCGACGTCCCCGGTCACGTCCCAGGCGCGGACGACGCCGCGAATCTTCTTTATCTCGTAAATGTAAGCCGCGCCTCTCTTCTCGGAAAATCTATCATAGTTTTTGACTTTAAGCATGACGACGGCGCGGAGCTGACGTCCGAGCATCGAGTAGTCTAGCTCGGCCCTGTAGCCCTTTATCAGCCCGGCCTGTTCCATACGCACGACGCGTTCTTTGACGGCGGGCGAGGTGAGCCCGACGGCCCGTCCTATCTCCGTGAAAGCCGCCCGCGCGTTCTCCTGCAATATCGCAAGTATCCGCCTGTCGGTATCGTCCAGCGTTATTCCGTCTTTTTCCATCGTCCGTCAGCCTCGCACGAAAAATTTTCCATTTTTGATTATATCAGAAAGTTTAGCGGTTCTGTAATAATTGAAGCAATGCCGTCGCTTCATTTTAATTCTTAAAGACGCAGGACCTCGCCGCTTTTACGGCTCTATAGCCTTTGCGGCTAGCTTCTGCGATAATATGAGCCGCCCGGAAATCGGGAATGTTTTTGAGAAAGAGGTGTTTTGTATGAGTGAAGCCCTTCGTATGATAATTTTCCCGCAGAACGCGATGAAGAGCGGCATGGACGTGAGCCGTTTCCTCGAGCGCAAATGGCCGAAGGAGGACGTCGAGAAGGCGGATTCCCTCTGCTTCAAGATGACGGCTGTGCTTGCTCTGGTGCTCTGCGCTATGATAGCGGCCGCGTAACGGCGCCATGTCTTCAGAGTGAAAGCGGGCCCTTCGATAAAGGCCCGCTTTTTTCGTGTTTTGCGATTATTTGAGGTAAAGTTTTTCGTCTCCTGCGACGAAGCGTCCGATTATCTCGGAGCGCTCGAAGCCGTTCGCGCGCAGTATGGGCAGCATTTCTTCGCATGCGCCGCGCGGCGCCGCTATGAGCAGCCCGCCTGAGGTCTGCGGGTCGAAGGCTATGTCCTCGGCGAAGCGTCCGAGCGGCGATTCGTTTATCACCCTGTCTCCTACATATTTCTTATTCTCGTACGATCCGGCCGGGAGCAGTCCCATGTTCGCCATCTCCTCGATGCCGGGGAGGAGCGGGACCCTTGCGCATTCTATCTCGAGCGACGTCCCGCCGGACGCGAGGTCGAGCGCGTGGCTCGCGAGGCCGAAACCGGTAAGGTCTGTGCAGGCGCTCACCTTTTCGCGCAGCTTTTTCGGGAAGAGCGGCGGCACGGCGTTGAGCTTCGCCATGTTGAGCTCAGCCGCCTCGATGTTCTCCTGTGCGAACAGCCCTGCTTTGATAGCGGTGACGGCTATGCCGGTGCCCAGCGGTTTCGTCAGTATCAGCGCGTCGCCCTCGCGAGCAGTGCCGACCGTCCACATGGCTTTGGCATCTACCTCTCCGAATACGACGAGGCCGTATTTAGGCTCCTGGTCCTGCACACTGTGGCCTCCTGCGAGCATCGCGTTCGCCTCGATTATCTTGTTCGCGCCTCCGTCGAGTATCTCCTGAAGCACGGAGAGAGGTTCGCACGAGGTCGGGAAGCACACGACGTTGAGAGCGATTATAGGGTCTCCGCCCATCGCGTAGACGTCGCTGAGGGAGTTCGCGGCGGCGATTTCGCCGAAGCGCCTCGGGTCGTCGACGACCGGCGTAATGAAGTCTATCGTTAGTATCCCGATTCGGTCCTCGGTTATCTTCCAAAGCGCGGCGTCCTCGCCGTGGTTCCACGACGCCAGCAGCCTGTCCGTCTTGAGCACGGGCAGCCCCTTCAATATCTTGTCGAGCTCCGCCGGAGCTATCTTGGCGGCTCAGCCGCTTGTGCGCGCGCGTTCCGTCAGTCTCATTGGAATCTGCCTCCTAAACCGCGCGCAGATGCTGAACGTCCGCCGCGGCGAATATTTTTTCTTCCGAACCGATTCTCACGACGAGCGCGCCTTCGTCGGTCACGTCTTCGGCGCGCCCCGTGAAGGTCTCGTCGTCCTGTATGACTTTTACGTCTTTGCCTAGAGTGTCGCACTCGCGGCGGTACAGATTTATAAGTTCCGCGCCGCCAGCCTTCGAGCAGAGCAGTCCCGTGCATTCGGCCAGGCGCGAGAGCAGTTCGACGAATACGCGCCAGCGCGGGAGAAGCTTTCCGCTCTCGATGCGGGCGGAGGTCGCCGATCCGAGCAGCTCTCCGGGAATCTCGTCCTCGGTCATGTTTATGTTAGCGCCTATTCCCGTGACGGCGTAGTAGACTCTGTCAGGTTCGCCGGCCGCCTCGCTGAGTATGCCGCATAGCTTGCGTCCGCGGCAGAGTATGTCGTTTGGCCATTTCAGCTCCGCGGGGATGGAGTAGAGCGTGCGCAGGGTGCTCTTTACCGCGACGCCCGCCGCGAGGTTGAGAAGCTGGACTTCGCCGGGCCTGATGTTCGGCCGCAGAAGCACCGAGAAGGTTAGGTTCTTGCCTGGCGCGCCGGCCCAGCTCCGTCCGCGCCGGCCTCGCCCCGACGTCTGTATCTCGCTGAAAGCGGCGACGCCGGCGGGCGCTCCCTGGCGCGCCAGGCTTTTTATCACGCTCTGCGTGCTGTCCGTCTCTTCGAGATATATGAATTTGTTAAAGAGCGGATTGCCGCGCAGAAAATATTCTATCAGCGTAGGCGGCATCGCCTGGACGCCGTCGAGACTGCCGAGCCTGTAACCTTTCTGCGGGACCGACTCGACGGGCACGCCCTCGTCGCGCAGCGCGCACACCGCCTTGAATACGGCCTGACGCGACGCGCCGAGGCGCTCCGTAACGCGCGAGCTCGAAACTATCTCGCCCGGGCTCGCGGCGAGCGCTTCGAAGAGCCTCGTCCTGCTTGTTTCCTCGCCGCAGTTTTTCGTCATCGCGCCACATCCTCCGTTCAAAATTGCCTAGATTATATACGATTTTTCGCAAGTTGAGGTTATAATAATGGGTAATTTGTGTATATTCAGGGGAGGGGTATTGATGGTTTCGCTTCCGACGTCGACCGTCATTACAAACCTGCGTTCATCGTTTGATGAGCTGCGTGAGAGTCTTTGACCTGCCTGCGTCAGAGACAAGAATCGAAGAACTTCGCAAAATAACCGAAAAGCCGGACTTCTGGGGCTCGGACGGCTCGCAGGAGGTAACGCGCGAGCTTTCACGGCTTCAGTCAAAGCTTGACAAAGTCTCTGAAATGAGCGGCGAGCTCGATGAAATAGCGGCGATCGCTGAAATTCTGTCCGAGGGCGCGGACGCCGAGCTCGAAGGGGAATTTTATACGCGCGCCGAAAAGCTTTCAAAGACTATAGAAGACTATCAGACCTTCGTCCTTCTCGACGGCGAATACGACGCGGGGGACGCGATAATGACGATACACGCCGGGGCCGGCGGCCTCGACTCTCAGGATTGGGCGCAGATGCTCTGCCGCATGTATATGAGATGGACTGAATCGCACGGCTACTCCGTGAAGGTCATAGACGAACTGCCCGACCAGGAAGCGGGAATAAAGAGCGTGACCTTCTCTGTTTCCGGAGATTACGCATACGGCTATCTCAAAGGCGAGCAGGGAGTCCACCGGCTCGTGCGCATATCTCCATTCGACTCGGCCAAACGCCGCCATACCAGCTTCGCGTCCGTCGAGGTCATGCCGGTGCTGCCGGAAAGCGTTCAGATAGAGATACGTCCGGAAGATCTAAAGATGGATACCTTCCGCTCGAGCGGCGCTGGAGGGCAGTACGTCAACATGACCGACTCCGCGGTGCGCATCACGCACATCCCGACTGGGATAATAGTATCCTGCCAGACTGAGCGCTCGCAGCACATGAACCGTGCGACCGCGATGCAGGTGCTCCGCTCCAAGCTCTTCGAACGCATGATGCGAGAGCGCCAGGAGCAGCTGGACAGCATACAGGGAGAAAAAAGAACGATAGCGTGGGGCAGCCAGATACGCTCGTACACGCTACAGCCATTTCAGCTCGTGAAGGATCACCGTTCCGGCTGCGAGATAGGAAACGTGCAGGCCGTGCTCGACGGAAACATCGACGAGCTCATAATCGCTTATCTGCGTTTCCTGAAAAACGACAAAAAACAGTAACGGAGTTGACTGCAAAAAATGAAAAAGATCACAGCTATGATAGCTGCGCTCGCGGCGGCCCTTGCGATCTGCGGCGCAGCGGCGGCTGAGAAGCCTTCTAAATTCGTCCCGACTGAGCCGGTGATGCCGCTCTCCGAGGTGAAGCCCGGCATGAAAGGCTATGCGAAGACGGTGTTCTCCGGGACGAAGATAACGCCATTCGAAGTCAGCGTGATCGGCATACTGCCGCGAAAAACCAGCCCGAAAAACCTCATCGTCATAGAGGTGCAGGACAAATACGTCCGTGAGCACGGCGGAATAGCCGCCGGTATGAGCGGTTCGCCCGTCTACATAGACGGTAAGCTCATCGGAGCCATCGGCTACGGCTGGGCTTTCGCGGACAGCAACCTCGGCATGGTCACGCCGATAGAAGAAATGACGCAGGCCATGGATTGGGAGGACGACCTGCCTGGCTTCGGCATCCCTCCCGTCCCGCTTGAAAAGCCCGCCGCCGCCGGCGCGACGGCAGAGCCGGCTTCGGCTGACAAAGCGCCAAAGGCGAAGGACGGCGCGCAGAATCCGGATGGCAAGGACGGCCCGGCGGATGTTTCCGGCGAAAAAACTCTTCCCGGAGGCAGGCTCGAAAAGAAGGCCATGCCGCTCATGGTGGACGGCATCAGCGAAAGGATGGCGAAGCGGCTTGAAAGCCAGTTCGGCGTCGAGGTAGTACCCTTCGGCGCGAAGGCCGGAGCGGAAAGTCCAGTCAACCTCGGATGGAAGCCTGAGCCGGGCGCTGCGATAGGGGCCGCGCTTGCGTGGGGCGACTTTTCGGCCGGCGGCATAGGCACGCTGACGGCGCTCTCGAAAGACGGGCGATTCATCGCCTTCGCGCATCCGATGTTCAATCGCGGCGCGGTCTCATACGCGATGACCGAGGCGGGGATAGTGAAGATAATACCGAGCCTCACCAGCTCCTTCAAACTCGGCTACATAGATAAAATAGGGGGCGTCGTGACGCAGGACAGACCGCAGGCCATCGGCGGAAAACTCGGGCAGCTGGCGGCCGCCTACAGCTACACCGTGAACTTCAAGGACGCCGACACCGGCCGCGTCGAAACGAAGCGTTTCCAGACGATAGCCGATCCGTTCACGGGGCCGGAAATCGGCACGACCGGCATACTCGGCCTGATAGACTCGATGTGGGGGCGCAAAGGTCAGGGAACCGCTATGCTGACCTATTCCGTCTCGGGCGGCAACATGGAACCGCAGTGGAAACGCCGCGACATATTCTTCTCCGATAAGGACGTCGTAAAGTCGCTCCAAAAAGAGGTCGAAGCTATGGGCAAAATCATAGCCCACAACAAATTCCGCGAGATAAATCCATACGGAGTCACCGTGAACGTGGAGATGACTCGCGACCCCCGCATAGTCTACATCGAAAAAATTGAGATCCGCGACAAAAAGGACGTCTACGAGCCTGGCGACAAACTGACTGTAGACGTCACCTGCCGTCCTTGGCGCAGGGATGCCGTCGTACACACCTTCGAGCTCACGGTTCCAGAGAACGCGATGGCCTTCTGCGAGATAGCCGCCCGCGGCGGCGGCATAGAAGAGCCGGTGCAGGAGCCGCTCATCACCGGAACGCGCGCCATAACGTCGTTCAAAGAGATGATAAGGGAACTCAACGCCAAGGAGACCAACAATCAGCTCATTGTCGAAATAGGCGGCCCTGAAAATCCTGGAGCCGGCAAAGACGGCGCCAAGACTCAGCCTGAAAAAGGCAGGGGCAAACTCTCGGCTGTCGGCGGCGCATCGAAGGACAAAGACAAGAAAAGACCGGAAGCCCCGGACAGAGCCAAGCGCGGAGAAGGCCGGAAAGGCGGCGGGGAATCATTCTCGCCGGAGGATCTTCTTGAAGACCGCTTCGTCAGCGAAATCAAGGCAGAGCTGATAAAAGAAGGCGCGATGGTCATAGCCGACACGAACTACTACGTAGAGGGAGTACAGCGCACCTTCATCAAAATTAAATCGAAGGGCGGAGAAGACGGCGAAATCACCGACGAACAGCTCGCCGCGCTCATAGCCTCAGTGCAGTCCTCAAAGGCCTCTGACGGCGCGAAAACCGACGACGGAGCGGACGCCGGCGAGGAAGGACCGGACGACCCAGACGCACCGGACGATCCCGGCGACGATGGGGATGACGACGGAGACGACGAGGAGAACTTCAAAATAATCTCGCAGAAACGCGGATAAACGAAGCCTTTGCAACAAATTCATACAGTGCCAAGACGGCGGCCCGGACGGACCGCCGTCTTGGCACTGTATGCGGGAGAACGCTAAAAGAAAATGATCTTGACGCAAAGTCCGTATGCTATAAAGAGGCTTAGAAAAACCGCCGCTGAGAGCGTATCCTTTTGAATACGCACATCCTCGCGGAAAGCGGGGCCGTCGTTCGTGTCGATGCGCCGCTCGACCGCCGTGTTTATGAGTTCGACGACGACTGGGGCGAGGGAGGCCAGAAAAACAAGAAAAACGTCGTCCGGATCGCAGTCAAAAAAGAAAGCAATCGCGACGAACCCGGCCGACGTCAGAAACTCATTGCGCACGGCCTTCTCCGTCATAAAAGAAACGCGCAGCCCGTTAAGCGAGTACAGCGTTTTGTTGAATAGGTTTCCGTTCTTCCACTGCTCCAACGCGCACACCCCCGGCGCTAATTATAGCAGAAGCCCAGCGCCCCTTCCCGCCGGCAATATAGTCCGGCGGCGCGTGCGTTTGTATATTTGCCTGCGTTTCGCTATAATAACAAAGTTGTATATCGTGGAGTTCCGAGCGGATTCCATTCTCTTTAGACGGAGGTTTTTTTATGGCGAACGACTATAAGGATACGCTGTTTCTGCCCAAGACGGATTTCCCGATGCGCGCGAACCTGTCGCAGAGGGAGCCGGAATTTCTGAAATTCTGGTACGACATCGACGTTTACGGCGAGCTGAAGAAAAAGAATAAGGACAAGCCCTCCTTCATTCTTCACGACGGGCCGCCCTACGCGAACGCGAGCATCCACATCGGAACCGCGACGAACAAGATACTCAAGGACTTTATCGTTAAATATAAATGGCAGCGCGGATACTTCGCGCCCTACGTGCCCGGCTACGACACGCACGGGCTTCCGATAGAGCTGAAGGTTCTGAAGGAGCTGAACGTCGGCAAGGACGAGATCTCGCCGGTCGAGCTGCGCGCGAAGTGCGCAGCCTACGCGCGTTCGTTCGCGGACGTGCAGACGGGGCAGTTCAAGCGTCTCGGCGTCATCGGCGACTGGGACCATCCGTACATGACGCTCGTTCCGGCTTACGAGGCGACGGAGCTTGAAGGACTCGCCGTGATGGTTGACAAGGGGCTGGTCTATAAGGGACGCAAGGCGATCTACTGGTGTACGGACTGCCAGACGGCTCTCGCCGCGGCTGAGATCGAGTACGGCGACGAGACTTCGCCGTCGATTTTCGTGGCTTACGAATACACCGACGCAGCGAAGGTGTTCCCGGAGCTTGCCGGAAAAGACGTAAACGTCATAATCTGGACGACTACGCCGTGGACTCTGCCCGCGTCGATGGCCGTCGCCGTCCATCCGCGCTACGACTACGGGTTCTACGAGTGCGGCGGCAAGGTGTATCTCATTGCCGTCGGCCTCAAGGGCGAGGTGGAGAAGGCGACTGGCCTCGAGCTCGGAGAGCCTATCCTCGTCTGCAAGGGGCAGCAGCTTGAATTTTCGCTCGCGAAGCATCCTTTCTACGACAGGGCCGTCCCGTTCGTGCTCGCCGACTACGTTACGCTCGACTCCGGCACCGGCTGTGTCCACACCGCGCCCGGACACGGAAGCGACGACTACGAGACCGGCGTCCGCTACGGTATAGAAGTCTACAACCCGGTCGATCCGACGGGACATTATTATGCCGATACGCCGATTTTCGGCGGTATGTCGCTCGCCGAGGGAGAGAAGAAGGTCTTCGAGCTTCTCGAAGGCTCGCACCGCCTTCTCGGAAAACTGAAGATAACGCACTCCTATCCGCACTGCTGGAGGTGCAAGAAGCCCGTCATCTTCCGCGCGACCGACCAGTGGTTCGTCGCGGTCTCCGAGTTCCGCGACCAGGCGCTCAAGTGCATAGACGACGTCAGATGGATACCCGACTGGGGCAAGGACCGCATCACAAACATGGTGCGCGACCGTTCCGACTGGTGCATCAGCCGCCAGCGTACGTGGGGCGTTCCGATTCCGGCGTTCTACTGCGAGGACTGCGGCGAGGTCATCCTGACGGGCGACCGCGTGCGCCGCGTGGCGGAGAAGGTGCGCGAGCACGGAAGCGACTGCTGGTGGACGATGACTCCGGAAGAGCTCGTCGGCGACCTCGCGGTCTGCCCGAAGTGCGGCGGCAAACATCTGCGCAAGGATTCGGACATTATGGACGTATGGTTCGACTCCGGCACAAGCCACTCCGCCGTCCTCGACAACTGGGAGGACCTCAGCTGGCCCGCCGACCTCTACCTCGAAGGCAGCGACCAGCACCGCGGCTGGTTCCAGACGTCGCTTTTAAACAGCGTCGCGACGCGCGGACGCGCACCGTACAGGATGGTGCTCACGCACGGCTTCATAATGGGCCCAGACGGGCAGAAGATGTCGAAGTCTCTCGGCAACGTCATGAAGCCGGAGAAGATAATTGAAAAGAACGGCGCGGACATACTGCGCCTCTGGGTCGCCTCGTCCGACTACCGCGGCGACGTGCGCATCTCGGAGGAGATATTCCGCAACCTCATAGAATCCTACCGCAGGATACGCAACACAGCGCGCTTCCTGCTCGCGAACCTCTCCGGCTTCAACCCGGCCGAGGATATGCTGCCGCACAGCGAGCTCGCTCCGGTCGATCAGTACATACTGCTGAAGCTCGAGCGGCTGCGTTCGCGCGTGATGGCCGGCTTCGACGACTATGAGTTCCATCAGCCTATGACGCTTATCCACCAGTTCTGCGACAACGAGCTGTCGTCGTTCTACATCGACGTGAGCAAGGACAAGCTCTACGCCGACGCCGAACACGCGAAGAGCCGCCGCTCGATCCGCACCGTCATGTGGCAGGTGCTCGAGACCATCACTCAGATGATGTCGCCGGTGCTTTCGTTCACGGCTGAGGAAATCTGGCAGAAGATGCGTGAGATGGATGCGACTCTGCCGCAGAGCGTACTTCTCGCAGACTGGCCCGATCCTCTCGCCGAGGGCATAGACCCGTCGGTGGAGGAGGAGTGGGACCTACTGCTCATGGCTCGCCAGGGAGTGCTCCGCGGCCTCGAAGCGGCGCGCGGCAAGGGCATCATCGGACACCCGCTCGACGCGGAGGTGCAGGTGAAGCTCAGCGACTACTATAAGCCGCTCGCCGGAAAGATAAGCGACGAGACGTGGGAGAACATACTCATCGTCTCCGCCTGCCGTGTAGTAGACGAAATCTCTGGGGCAGAAAACGTCTACGAGGACGAGACGACCGGTCTCACGATAGGCGTAAGCAAGTCGAAGGACGAGAAATGTCCGCGCTGCTGGAAGCACCGTCACGAAGTCGCGGAAAAGGGAATCTGCGACCGCTGCGCCGATGTCGTCGGAAAATAACGAAGAGCTTCTGATAAACGGACTGAGCGAAGAGGGGGAGGGCGAGCGGCCCGCTCCCTCTTCTTTTCAGGAGTTCGAGATAGCCGCGGAGCTTTCAGGCCACAGGCTGGATTTCGCGCTCTCGCGTCTCATTGGGATAAGCCGGGCGTACGCGCAGAAGCTCATTAAAGAAGGCAATGCGGCCCTCACGCCCGAGCGGCGTATTAAGCCGTCGGTCAAGGTCGCGGAAGGCGATAGGCTCGGCGTCGAGATCCCCCCCGCGGAGACGCTTGACCTCGAGCCTCAGGATGTACCGTTCGAGGTCGTCTACGACGACGAGGATATAATAATCGTCAATAAACCAGCCGGTCTCGTCGTCCATCCCGCGCCTGGCCATTGGAGCGGTACTCTCGTACACGGCCTGCTGTTCCGTTATCCCGGCCTGGGCGCGCTCAACGGAGTCCAGCGTCCCGGCATAGTCCACAGGCTCGACGCAACTACGTCTGGGCTGATGGTAGTCGCGCGCAGCGGCCTGGCGCAAGAGGGGCTTTTCAAAGAATTCAAGGAAAGGCGAGTAAATAAAGAATACCTCGCTCTCTGCTGGGGAGAGCCGCCGGCGGCGGAAGGGACGGTCAAATACCCGATCGGGCGCGATCCGTACAACAGGCTCAAAATGGCCTGCGTCGAGGACGGGCGAGAGGCGTGGACGGATTATAAGAAAATATGGACGCGAGGCGGAAAGTCGCTTGTCATATGCCGTCTACACAGCGGGCGGACGCATCAGATTCGGGTTCACATGCAGGCTCTGCGTTGCCCGCTTGTCGGAGACAGGCTCTACGCGCCGTCGCGCCCTTCGCCGTTCGGCCCTGAGCGGCTTTTCCTTCACGCGTGGAAGCTCGGCTTCAAACACCCGCGCACGCACGAGGACATGAGCTTCGTTCAGCCTCTCCCGCCAGAGCTATCCTCTTACCTGGAAGAGCTGCGCGCGGGGACTAATCCCGTTTAGGCGCCTTTTCGCTCCACAGCGACGGCTCTCCGGTTATACTCGAAAATTCCTTATACGTTACGTTCGCCTCGCCGCCGCGTATCGGGCTGACGTATTTGCGGCGCGTGTAGTCCACGCGATGGCGCGGCTCGTTCTTGGCCTTGCTGTAAAAGACCGCGAGCGAGGCGCAGAATGCCGCGAGTTCGCCGAATTCCTCGCTGGTCAGCGTATCCGCCGCACGCAGTACGACGTGGGCGCCCGGCACGCCCTGCGCGTGGAACCACCAGTCGTCGGGCGAGGCGAAGCGGAAGGTCAGCCAGCGGTTGCCCTTCGCGGATAATCCTGCGCAGACTATCGCCTTCTCAAATTCAAAGCGCACATGCGGTGGGAGCTGCGGCTCTTTTTTGCCTCCGCGTTTCTGATTCTGCGTCTTCGACATGCCCAGCTCCTCTTCAAGCATCACGAGCGCCTGCGCTTCGTCTATCGACGAGGCGAGCGCCAGCTCTTCACGCAGTTCGTCGAGCTCTTCTTCCACCTTCCGCACGAGCGACGATGCGCGTTCCTGCGCCGACGTTATTTTCTTGTATTTCGCGAAATACGCAGCCGAGTTCTGAGACGGCGAGAGGCGCGGATCAAGCGGCACTTTGCGTGAAATCTCGTTCCCGGCGTCGTCGTAGCCTGCCAGCTCCGCCTCCGCAGCGCCGTGTTTTATATTCCACATGTTGGCGACTATCAGCTCGCCCCAAAGCTTGAAGCGCGCAGGGCTCCCGTCCGTTAGCAGGTTTCTGATGTCTCCGAGCTGCCGTTCGCGTCGAGTGATTTCTTTTTCGATGTGTTTGACTATATTTTTGCGGCGGCTTTCGATCGAGCCGTCCTTCATTGGCGCGAGCGCGATGAGCGCGTACGTGGAGCCGTCGGGCAGTTTTTCAGCGTCGGGCAGAAGTCCCGGAAGCGCCGTAACATATTTTCCTATCCTCTGCGGCGTCATAGGCGCGCCGGAATCGCAGTAAAGCCCGCGAAGATATTCGGCGGCGAGCGCGGCTGGGTAAGCGGCGAGCAGTTTCAGCAGCGGCCTGCCGACGCCTGCGACCTTCATCAGCGTATCCCTGCGCGGCTCCGCGAGCCATTCCTCGAGCGGCGTTCCTCCGAAGAGCGGCGGCATGTGGTAAGGTACGCCCGGGAGGACGGTCCTGAAGCTGTTGTCAGCGGGATGTACGTGCTTCGCGGTTTCTATGATCGTCCCGTTCTCGTCGGTGATGACGAGATTGCTGAAGCGCTCCATTATCTCGAGCACTAGCCGCCTCTCGGTGGAGAAGCCGGCCCCTATCGTTTTCCTGAATGTGAATTCCAGTATTCTGTCACGGTGGAGCTGCGCGACGGAGACGAGCTGCGCTCCGGTCAGATGGCTTTTCACGGCGTTAGCTATCGGCGGGGTCTGGCGCGCGGCTGCGAGCAGAGACTTCTTGTCGCCTGCGCTGATGACCGCGGCTCCGCAGTTCTGCGCGCCCCACGAGAGCAGCAGCTCAGCGCCGCCGGCGAGCGAGATTATGACGGCGCTGCCTCCGCCGTCGACGCGCTGCGCCCGTCTTCCGGCGAGCGCGGAAAGCTCACGGCTCCAGCTCCATATAAGTTCGGGACCGAAGGACAAGGCTATACCTCCTAACGTAATTTCTCGCCGAGATTATACACCATCGGGGTTTTACTGTAGTCAACTTAACAGACATGTATAGGTTGACATAATCAATGCCTCATGTCATACTTCATTTGTAAAGACGTTGACATAGGAGGCGGGCGGATGAAAGAAAGGGGAAGCGGCAGCAGGGATATGGCGCTGACAGCGCTTTTCGCGGCGCTGATTGCGGTCGGGGCGTTCATCAGAATTCCCGTGCCCGTGGTGCCTTTTACGCTTCAATTTCTTTTCGCGAACCTCGCCGGACTTCTGCTCGGGCCGAAGAGCGGAGCGTCGGCGGCGGGACTTTACATGGCTGCCGGGCTGATAGGGCTGCCTGTGTTCACAGGCGGCGGCGGTCCGTGGTACGTGATGAATCCGACGTTCGGCTACATCGTAGGCTTCGCGGCCGGCGCGTGGATCGCAGGCAAAATTGCGTGGTCGCGCGAAAAAAAGAGCTTTGCTCTGCTTCTCTGCGCGAGCTTCGCAAATATCGCCGTCGTGTATCTCTTCGGCGTCGTCTATTATTGGTTCGCGGCATCGTACTTTGCAGGCTCGCCGGTGGCCGTCTTGACGCTTCTGCTGTACTGCGTGGTTTTGGCTGCGCCCGGCGACGTCGCGCTCTGCTTCGTATCGGCGGCTATCGCCGTAAAAGTCATACCACGCATCGGAGGCGGAAAACATTAATGAAAATCGGCGAATTAAAAGAAAAAATTTTTTCCGGAGAAAGCATAACGAGGGCAGAGGCCCTTTCGCTTGAGAATGCGGATATAGAAGAGCTTTCAAGCGCCGCCGACGATATACGCAGGCGGTTTTCGGGAAGCGGCTTCGACGCCTGCACGATAATCAACGCGAAAAGCGGACGATGCACCGAAAACTGTAAGTTTTGCGCGCAGTCGGCGGCCTACCGCTCCGGCGCTAAGGAATATCCCCTGATAGGCGCCGAAGAGGCATTGCGCGAGGCGCGCTACAACGAGGAACGCGGCATAGGCCGCGTCGCGCTCGTCACCTCGGGAAGAAAGCTAGCCGGCGGCGAAGTGGGGCGCGTCTGCGAAATATACGCTTTTCTCCGCGAGAAATGCGGAATAAACCTCTGCGCTTCACACGGGCTGCTCGGATACGAAGATTTTGTGAAGCTCAGGGAGGCCGGCGTCACGCGTGTGCACAACAACCTCGAGACTTCGCGCCGCAACTTCCCGAACGTCTGCACGACGCACGGCTATGAAGACAAGATAGCGGCGATAAAGGCCGCCATGCGCGCCGGGCTGGAGGTATGCAGCGGAGGGATAATCGGCATGGGCGAGAGCTTCGCCGACCGCGCCGACATGGCTCTCGAGCTGCGCGGGCTCGGCGTGAAATCCGTGCCGCTCAACGTGCTCAACCCTATCAAGGGCACTCCGTACGAAAACATGCCGCCGCTCGGATACGGCGAAATCCGGCGGACTGCGGCGCTCTTTCGGTTCATTCTGCCGGATGCGGCGATACGTATGGCCGGCGGCCGCGGCCTGCTCGCCGACAAGGGGCGCGCCGTGTTCCGCTCTGGCGCGAACGCGGCGATATCGGGCGACATGCTGACGACCGCCGGAATCTCTATCGAGGAGGATATGAAAATGATAAACGAACTCGGCTACGAGGCGAGAAGGCCGTGAGCCGCGCGATATTCGTCACCGCGACTGGAACGGACGTCGGGAAGACCTACGTCACGGCGCTGATTGTAAAAAAGCTGCGCGATGCCGGAATAAACGCCGGTTATTACAAGGCGGCGCTCAGCGGCGCGGAGGAGCGCGGCGGCAAGCTCGTCCCCGGCGACGCGGATTTCGTCGCCCGTATGAGCGGCATGACAGAAGCGCCGGAGAGCCTCGTCTCCTACATTTACAAAAATCCTCTGTCGCCTCACCTCGCTGCGCGCATCGAAGGTGATCCGCCTAATCTTAACGTAATACGCCGTGATTTCGCGCGCGCCCTGAAAAAATACGAATACCTATGCGTCGAGGGCAGCGGCGGCATCGTCTGCCCGATACGCTGGGACGGCGAGCGCATTATGCTCTCGGACATAATCAATGCCTGCGGCCTCTCCGTCGTGATAGTTTCGCCTTCGGGCCTCGGCTCGATAAATTCCGCAGTCCTGACCGCCGGGTATGCGCGCGCGAACGGCATAGAAGTCCGCGGCATAATCATGAACGACTACGACGAAACACAAATCATGCACAGGGACAACAAATATATGATAGAAGAGCTCGCCGGCGCGCGCGTCGCGGCATGCGTGAAACGCGGCGACACGGAGCTGTCCATAAGCGCGGAGGGACTTTGCGGACTTTTCAAGGAGGCGGAAGAAATTGACGCTTGAGGAGAGAGACCTGAAACACATTTGGCACCCGTGCTCGCAGATGAAGGACTACGAGGATCTGCCGCCGATAGTGATAGACCATGGGAAAGGCGTGTACCTCTACGACGTTTACGGCAAAGAGTACATAGACATCGTCAGCTCGTGGTGGTGCAACCTTCTTGGGCACTGCAATCCTACGATAAACGCCGCTGTCAAAGAACAGATAGACCGCCTCGAGCACGTGATATTCGCGAACTTCACGCACGAGCCGGCGATACGTCTGTGCGAGGAACTTTCGGAAGTCGTGCCGCGCGGCCTCACGAAGTTCAACTTCTCGGACAACGGCTCAGCCTCCGTCGAATGCGCGCTGAAGATGGCCTTCCAGTACCAGCACCAGACCGGGCGCCCGGAAAAAACTAAATTCATCTGCCTCTCTGACGGCTATCACGGCGAGACGATAGGCGCGCTCTCCGTCGGCTGCCTCGACCTTTACGCGAAGATATACAAGCCGATGCTTATGGACGTAGAACGCATAGAAGCGCCTGACTGCTACCGCTGCCCATGCGGCAGAGAGCGCGGAAATTGCTCAGTCGAGTGTTTCGCCTTCGCGGAACGGCTCTTCGAGGAACACGCCGCCGAATGCTGCGCCGTCATAGTAGAGCCTCTGCTGCAGGGCAGCGCCGGCATGCGCATCTATCCGGCAGAATATTTGACGAAGCTGCGCGCGCTCTGCGATGAATACAATGTGCTGCTCATAGCCGACGAAATAGCGACCGGCTTCGGACGCACGGGGAAAATGTTCGCCTTCGACCACGCCGGAGTAAGTCCGGACATAATGTGCATATCGAAGGGGCTGACGGGCGGCTATATGCCGATGGCTATAACCGTGGTGACCGACGAAATATACGGCGCCTTCTACGCGGACTATCGCGAAGGCAGGGCCTTCATGCACAGCCATACGTACAGCGGCAACCCGCTCGGATGCTCGGCTGCGCTCGCCGTGCAGAAAATCCTGCGAGAAGATAAAACAATAGAAAAAGCAGCGCCGCGCGCGAAATATCTCAACGAGTTGCTGAACGACACATTCGCGGCGCATCCGAACGTCGGCGAAATCCGCCATATCGGCCTCATAAACGCGATAGAGCTGGTGGCTGACAAAAAATCGAAAAAAGGTTTCGACGGTGAAAAGCGCACCGGCTACGCAATTTACAAAGAAGCTCTCAAACGCGGCCTTATCCTGCGTCCGCTCGGCGACGTCATATATTTCAATCCGCCGCTGACTATAACGGAAAGGGAGCTCGAAGAGGCTGTGGCCCGCGCGAAGAGCGCGCTGGACGCAGTGCTTGGGTGAGATGCGAATTCGTAAGATAAAACGTGTTGACAAAATCGTAAAATGCTGTAAAATATCTCCTCGTGATGCGCGAGTGAATCGCTAGCTCAGTTGGCAGAGCACCGGACTTTTAATCCGGGTGTCCCGGGTTCAAATCCCGGGCGATTCACCACTTTTGCGGTCCTATCGTCCAGAGGCCTAGGACACCGCCCTTTCAAGGCGGCGACACGAGTTCGAATCTCGTTAGGACCGCCATTTCAGGCCTCAATAAGCGGGAAGCATTTGCGGATGTTTCCCGCTTTTTCGTATTTATGGCTTCGAAGATAGGAAAGGGGAGGCAACTGTGGAAATCAACTTGAACGAATGGTGCGGCGAGTTTTTGAGCAAGCTTGAAAAAGTTTTCGGAGACGCGCTGGTTTTTGCCGGGCTTCAGGGCAGCCGGGGACGCGGCGAGGCGGCCGCGGACAGCGACATCGACCTCGTGGTAGTGCTCGCGGAGCTGACCGGGAGGGAGCTGGAGCTCTACTCCGGGATAATATCCTCAATGCCGTACTCCGAAAAGGCGTGCGGTTTCATCTGCGGCGCGGAGGAGCTTCGCGCCTGGAGTCCTTCGGAACTTTTCCTTCTTTATCACGATACCGCGCCTCTGTACGGTTCGCTGGGGTTCATAACGCCAGCCTCTTGGAAGGCGGCTGCGGAAAAGGCGCTCAAGGACGGAGCCTGCGCCATCTATCACGGATGCTGCCACAACCGCCTTTACGCGAGGGACATGGAGACGCTTTCCGCGCTCTATAAAGCCGCCTTTTTCACTGCGCGCGTAAAGCACTATTGCGAGACGGGAATATTCCTCAAGAAAGTAAGCGAGCTGACGCCTGTCGCCGGCGGAGCGGATCTTGAGATTTTGGCTGGTTTCGACGCTTTTCGAAACGGGGAGGCGCGCGCCGGTGATTTTGACAAACTCTCCGACGCCCTCGCAGCATGGAGTTCCGGTGTGATAAAAAGCTCGTAGCGCTTGCTGAACGGGCTGGGCTTACAGCGGGATACATAATTTTACACATGCCGTAAAAGGTCAGCGAAGGGCAGAAAATTTTATTTGTCCTTTGTTGACCTTTTTGTGATAATAGAGTAGAATACCTCACATGGACAGAATGAAAACATTCTGAAAACAAAGCACGGCGGAAGGGCGCTGGAGCGTGCTGTCAGACGAAATACCAGGCTTGCGCTTTAAGCCCGCGAAACGCCGCCTTTTCCATGATTCAGGCAGGCTTGCTGGATTGCATCCCTTCCCGCGCGGGCCCGCACGACAGAGCCCGGCGGACAAAAAATTTGAAACGGAGTGAGCGCGGTGGCTGCGTCAAGTCTTACGAGAAGGATAGAGGAATATATAGGCCATCTTCTTGAAGAAAACGGCGGGGGTACGATTCTGCTTCGGAGGAAAGATCTCGCGGAGCTGTTTGAATGTGTGCCGAGCCAGATAAATTACGTGCTCAGGAGCCGGTTTGCGCCGGAGAACGGCTTTATAGTCGAGAGTCAGCGCGGAGGCCACGGGTATATTCGGGTCGTCCAGCTCACCTTCAAAAGCTGCGACGAAGAGGCCGTCCACCTGGAGGACCTTGTAGGCAACAAAATTTCCGAACAGGATTCCCGCAGGCTTCTGATGAATCTGCAAAACAGAAAAATAATATCCGCGAGGGAGCGCCTCATAATAGAGGTGGCATTGCGCGACCAGGAAGAGAACGGCAAAAATCTGTATGACATTTCGATACATAAAAGAGAGATAATGAGAGCGGCACTGCTCAAAAAATTACTTACTAGCCTTGCGCTTAGTTAGGAGGCGGGTCATATGCTTTGTGAACATTGCGGAACAAGACGTGCGGAGATACACCTCGTCAATGTGGTGAACGGTGAACGGCACGTGCAGCACCTTTGCAGGGAATGCGCCGGAGAGTATTTCAAAATAGACGACGCAACCAATTTAATGAGGATGTCGTTTTCGGTCGAAGGGCTGATGGGGATAGATCAGGCGTTCAGGGATTTGGTCATGCCGGCGCTTCGCAGCGCCTACGCTCACAAAAAGGAAAACCGGCGCGTATGCCCGCACTGCGGCGGCGTGCTGCCGGACTCCATGTTCGAGCGTAAAGACGATGAAACCGCGCCTGTCGAGAACGCGGCCCCGGCGGCGGAAGAAGGCATCATGACCGCCGAGGAGGAGATGTTTTCGCTCGAGCGCAAAATGCGCGAGGCCGTGAAGGCTGAGGACTACGAAACAGCCGCGAAGCTCCGCGACAGAATGGCGGAACTCAAAAATACCGACATAAAAAATACCGACATAAATGAAGCGAATGGAGAACATAACGTATAGATGGCTCAGGATTTTACGGAACGCGGAAAACGCGTATTTCAAATAGCACAAAAAGAGGCCCTCAGAATGGGGCATGACGTCATAGGAACCGAGCATATACTGCTTGGGCTGCTCTATGACAACGACACCATAATCTCGCGGGTGCTCGCATATAACGGGACGTCGCCGGAGGCCATCGTGAGCGAGATAGAGCGCAACGCCGGGGTCGGCACTCCTTACACGGAGCCGCGCGACCTTCCGATGAGCACCCGCGCCAAGTACGTCATCGACCTCGCGATGCGCGAGGCGCGGCGCATGGGCATGAACTACATCGGTACGGAGCATATCTTTCTCGCCATACTCGCGGAAAAAGGCGGAATGGCGGCGCAGGTGCTCGAGGCGCACGGAATGACGCTCGCGGGATGCCGTGCTCTTATCGCGGAGCTGCGCGAAGGCGGCAGAACGGTCGGCTCCGGCGCTCCTAAGGAGCAGCGTCAAAGCCAGCAGGGTGCGGGGCGAGGAACGCCGTCGAACACGCCGATGGTGGATCAGCTTGCGACGGATCTGACGAAGATGGCCGCGAACGGCGAGCTCGACCCGGTCATAGGACGCGCGAAGGAGATACAGCGCGTCGTTCAGATACTTTCGCGCCGGACTAAAAACAATCCGGTGCTCATCGGCGAGCCCGGCGTTGGAAAGACGGCTGTGGCCGAAGGGCTGGCGCAAAAGATCAACTCGGGCGACATCCCGGAGGTGCTTAAGGGCAAGCGCGTCATGCAGCTCAACGTAGCGAACCTCGTCGCCGGCACAAAATACCGCGGCGAATTCGAGGAGCGCATGAGACGGCTCGTCAAGGAAATCAGAGAGACGAAGGGGATCATCCTTTTCATAGACGAGATACATACCATCGTCGGAGCAGGCGGAGCCGAAGGCGCCGTCGACGCTGCGAACATACTCAAGCCGTGCCTAGCGCGCGGAGAGTTCCAGGTAATAGGCGCGACGACGATAAACGAGTACCGTAAATATATCGAAAAGGACGCGGCGCTCGAACGGCGGTTCCAGCCCGTCCAGGTGGACGAGCCGAGTGAGGAGGAGACCGTGCTCATACTGAAGGGGCTCCGGGACAGATATGAGGAACACCACAGAGTGCGCATAACCGACGCTGCGCTGGAGGCTGCGGCTTCTTTATCGAAACGCTACATTACAGACAGGTTCCTTCCGGATAAAGCGATAGACCTGATCGACGAAGCGTCCGCGCGCGCGCGTATAAAGACGCTCGAAGCTCCCGACGAGCTAAAGGCCCTCGAGAGAAGCATAGACGACCTTAGAAAGGAAAAAGAGGAGGCCGCGGCGGCGCAGGAGTTTGAGAAAGCCGCATATCTGCGCGACGAGGAGCGTAAGGCCAAGGAGCAGAGCGAGCAGTGGCGCAGGGAATGGACTGAAAAGCAGAACAAGCTGAAGCCGGAGATAAAGGCCGAGGATATAGCGGAAATAGTCGCGGAAAGCACGGGCATCCCCGTGACGCAGCTTACGGAAGAAGAGAGCCGCCGCCTGCTCCGCATGGAGGACGAGCTCAGAAAACGCGTCATTGGGCAGGACGAGGCGCTTCACGCCGTAGCCAGAGCCGTGCGCCGCGCCAGAAGCGGAATGAAAGACCCGAAACGCCCCGTAGGCAGCTTCCTATTTCTGGGACCCACCGGGGTCGGCAAAACGGAGCTGGCGCGGTCGCTTGCGGAGTTTCTCTTCGGCAGCGAGGACGCCATGATACGTGTAGACATGAGCGAATACATGGAGCGCCACGAGGCGGCCAAGCTGATAGGAGCGCCGCCTGGGTACGTCGGATTCGAGGAGGGCGGCAAGCTTACCGAGGCTGTGCGCCGCCGCCCGTACTCCGTGGTGCTGTTCGACGAGATAGAGAAAGCGCATCCGGACGTATTCAACATTTTGCTCCAGCTGCTCGAGGACGGACGGCTGACCGACGGCAAGGGCCACGTCAGCGACTTCAGAAACTGCGTCGTCATCATGACGAGCAACGTCGGCGTGACGGAGAACATGAAGACGCGGGCTCTCGGCTTCGGCGGCACGGAGAGTGCGGAGGCCGCCGGCAGACGGCAGATGCGCGAGACCGTTATGGAGGCGGCGCGCAAAGCGTTCCGCCCCGAATTCCTGAACAGGATAGACGAAATACTCGTATTCGAGCCGCTCGGACGCGAAACACTTCTGAAAATAGTAGACGTCATGCTGGACGAAGTCGTCAAACGCGCGCGCAGCAACGGCGTCGAGATAGAGGCGGACGAAAGCGCGAAAAAATACATCCTCGACAAGGGCTACGACCCCAAATATGGAGCCAGGCCGCTTCGCCGTACAATTCAGCGGATGGTGGAGGACGAAATATCAAACCGCCTGCTCGAAGGCGCGGTAAGCTCAGGCGACAGGATAAAGGTCACGTCGGATGGCGAACGCCTCGATTTTGAGAAAATATAGCGCGTAAAGCGCACGTCATGGCGAATCCGGGAAGGCCATCCTTCTCGGATTCGTTTTTTTATGCTAGCATATCCGGGACGAAAGCCTAACGTATTCAAGGGGGAGACCAGTATGTCAGTAAAGAAGAAAGTTCTCGCGGGTATTTTGACCGCGTTATGCGCCGCGGCGTTCGCCTCCGCCGGCTTCGCCGAAGAAAAGAGCGCGCCAGCCGAGTCGCCGAAGCCTGTCGTGACGGCGGGACAAGAAACTCTGACCGACAGGGAAATGCTGCAGCTGCTTCAGAGCTCCGCCGGCGGCAACGTGATGATGGTGGGGCTTATGCTCACCCAATCGACGCTCGCCGACAGAGTGGAAATGGCGAATCAGATGGCGGACACTCTGCTCTTTGCGGAAGGCGCGCGGCTCGAGGGCCTGGCCGAGCGCGATGACATCGCCTTCAGATTGAAATGGCAGCGCGTACAACTATTGGTCGAGGCGTACATACAGGAACGCAGCGCCAAATGGGACATGAGTGAAAAGGCTTTGAAGAATTACTACAACGCGCATAAGGACGAATTCGTCCAGGCCGCAGGCGCGCACGTGCGTCACATCCTTACCTCGTCGGAAAGCTCGGCGACCAACGCCATACTCGACATCTACAAAGACAAGGACTTCGCCAAGACGGCTGAAAAATTCAGCCGCGACACAACCACGGCGGCGCGCGGAGGAGACCTCGGCTGGGTCGAAAAAGGCATGATGCCGGAGCCGCTCGCCTCCGAGATAGAGAAAGCGCAGCTCAAATCGCTTTCCGCCCCTGTCAAGACAGACCTAGGCTGGCATGTATTCGAAGTGCTTGAGCGCCGTCCCGAGAAACAACTGACATTTGACGAGGCGCGCAAAGAGGTCGAACAGCGCATGCAGATGTACTACATCGACGAGGACTTGAAAGCGCTTCGTGAAAAACTCGGCGTCAAAGTTGACGAAGCGGCGCTCGAAAACCTCGCCGGCATTCCCGCGGCGCCGGAAGTCGAACCGGCCCTGGAGCTCCCGGAGGAAAACGCCGCTCCGGCGTCAGGCGACGTAACGCCGCCGGAAGCCGAAAAGCAGTAGCGGATCACGTTACGAATCTTCAGATTCAGATATTATGAAGCCCGGCCCTAAAACGCCGGGCTTCATGCTTTTATATGGTGTCGCGCGGCGGCGCGGCGCTTGGTATAATAGACGGCGGCACCGCAGACAAATACAGAGGAGGCGTGAGTGTTGTCGGTTTTTGAGGAAGTAATGAGCCGTCTGCCGCTCGCGAGCGGAGAGGCGTTCGCTGAATTCATCCTGAAAAACATGGCGACGATAGTGCTCGTCGTCTTTACGCTTGTGCTATGGATATTTCTGGACAGGGCCGCCTGCCGCGTCATCCGCCGTCTTTTCCGCATAGCGGAGGACCGCGCCAAACTGTCGATGCGCGGCGCGGAAGAGGGCAGAGTCGACATAGTCATATACAGGATGGCGACGCTGCGCCAGCTCACGACGCAGCTCGCCCGCGCGATGCTGGGGCTCGCCATGTGCTTCGCCATACTCGCCGCGATAGGGATCAACATCCGCCCCGTGCTCGCCGGTATCGGGATAGCCGGACTCGGCATTTCACTGGCGGCCCAGAGCCTCATTAAGGACGTAATCAACGGCGTGCTGATAGTCGTCGAGGACCAGTACAACGTCAACGACTGGGTGCGCATCGGAAGCTACGAGGGCACGGTCGAACTCTTCACACTGCGCCTTACCCGTCTCCGCAGCCTGGAGGGAAACCTTATCATGATTCCGAACAGCACGATACAGGACGTCATAAACTACACCAAGGATTGGTCGTATGCAGCGATATATGTGACGATACCATACGAGGACGACTACGCCAAGGCGAAGGAGATAATGACGGCGCTCGCTGAAGAAACTATAAACTCAGGCGACCCGCAGATTTACAGTCAGTACGCTTTCAGCGGCATCACCGACTATCTGCCGGACGGCGTGAAATTCCGCTGTCTTATAAAAACCGCGCCTGGGTATCAGTGGAAGGTAGGATACAAGTTCAGGGAGACGCTGCGCGCCCGTTTTTCCGATGCGGGCATACGCTTCGCCTATCCCGCGGCCAGCAACTACATAAACAGACCCGTTCAAAGCTCCGCTTCGGAAGCGGCGCGGTGCGAACGGACGGACGCAGGATCAGTGGGAAAAGATTAATTTACCGCATACAGCCTTCACAATATAACACCGGGCGCGGCGCAGCCGCGCTCTTTTTTGTCCGCCTTCTCTTTTATGCCGCCTATTTGCTTTCGTACGTAAACGGCTTCCCGCCAAGAGTTTTTTACGCACATATTTTTAATGTATATTTAAGCTTCGCTTAAAGAATAAAAAATTACAAAAAACTTTTGTATGCATACTTTTAGACAACATTAAGTGACTGAAATATAGAAAACCGCACTATGACTGAGAAAATTCATGCTTCTAAAATAATAGTACTACAGACTTAATTTTGTTTATTGCTTTATATTTCAAAGCGTTGCGGTTTGACCCCCTAGGGGGTAATGTGTAGCGTAGTGGGATAAAGTGGTGGAAAGTGGGTGCATTATTGATGCTGGTGGGAAGCTACAACCACAAGATCGACGGAAAGGGCAGGACTGTGCTGCCCTCCAAGTTCCGCGGCGAGCTTGGTTCGTCGGTCGTAGCGACCATCGGTATCGACCGCTGCATAGCGCTTTACCCAGTGCAGCGCTGGGAAGAGCTTCTTGAAAAGCTGAAAGATCTCTCGTCGTTTAAGAAAAAAGCCCGCGATTTTCGACGCGTCCTGCTTTCTATGGCGACGGAGCAGGAAATAGACGGCGCCGGAAGGATACTCGTACCCCAGATACTGCGCGATTATGCCGGAGCCTGCACGGAGGTTACTCTGATAGGAGCCGAGGACCATCTAGAGATTTGGGATACGGCTAAGTGGGAGGAACACCGCGCCGAGGTTCTGGCTGATTTCAGCGATATGGCCGAGGAGCTTGAAGAGATATGAAAGAGCATACGCCTGTCATGCTGAACGAAGTTTTGGCCGCCGTCGCGGAGCTTGAGCGGATGGACGTGTTTGTAGACGCGACGCTCGGCCTCGCGGGGCACAGCTCGCGCGTGCTTGAAGAGCATGCCGGCGCGAAGCTTTACGGCTTCGACCAGGACGCTGAAGCGCGGGCGATCGCCGCCGAACGCCTGGCTCCGTTTGCGGGACGTTGGAAGATAATCGCGGATAACTTCCGCCGCATAGGCGGACTCGCGGACGAAGGGGACTTCGAAGGCGCCGACGCCGTGCTCTTTGACCTCGGCGTATCAAACCTTCAGCTCACCGAAGCCGGACGCGGCTTTTCGTTCCAGAACGACGGCCCGCTCGATATGAGAATGAATTCTGGCGACGGGTCTGATGGGCGGACTGCGGCCGATATTCTTGAAAGTTCCGACATAGCCTCGCTGACCGCGATATTCAGAGACTACGGGGAAGAACGCTACGCCTTTCAGATAGCGAAGGGGATAGTCAGAAACCGTGAGCGCGGCGGCGTGCTGCGCACAACGGGCGAGCTTGTCGAGCTCATCAGAAAGATACTTCCCGCCCCGGTTCAGCGGAGGATGGGAGGACATCCGGCGCGGCGTGTCTTTCAGGCGCTGCGCATAGCGGTAAACGACGAAATGGGCGCGCTCGACGAAGCGCTGGACGGCGCTCTCTCCATTCTGCGTCCAGGCGGAAAGATCATCGTCATCTCGTATCATTCGCTGGAGGACAGGATGGTCAAGCACAGGTTCAGAAAATGGAAGGAAGAGGGCGAAGGGGAGCCTAATCCCAGAAAAGCCGTTCTTCCGGCCGGAGAAGAGACTGAAGCGAACCACAAATCGCGCAGCGCCAAAATGAGGGTATTTCAAAAATTTGACGAAGAAGACGAGAGGGGAGGGGCCGAGGATGCGCCGAAACGGGCATAAGCACGAATGTGAGACCAACAGGCATTCTTCGTTGTTCGTATTAAGCTTTCTGTGCGTCTTTTTATGCGCGGCGGCTCTCGGAACGCTCCGTCTCTACGGGCTATACCTTGAGCACCGCATATCTGAAACGTCCGGGCGCATAGAGGCCTGCCGTGAAGAGAACCTCGCGCTGTCGCGCCGGTACGCGCAGCTTCTTTCGCCGGCGAGGATATACAGCTACGCGCGAACCAATCTTGGAATGAACAACGCCGAAAATATAAGAGTGGTAAAAATAGAGCAGAAGGCCGTCTTGATGGCTAACGCCGGACTCATGACGGCGTCGGCGGAAAAAGGCGGTCTCATAGAAAACCTGAACCCGTTCGTGAACAGGGCTCATGCCAAGGATTAAACGTCCTCAGGATGACGGGCCGAGACGTTCGCATTCTATATGGTTCGCGGCTCTCGCCGCGCTGTGCGTACTTGCGGCCGGCACCGCGAAGGTTCAGCTCTGGCCCGACCGCCGTGTAGTACAGCAGTCTCAGAAACAGTACTGGGCCAACGTCGCCGTAAGCGCGTCGCGAGGACGCATCGAAGACAGGCACGGCATACCGCTCGCCATATCGATTCCAACTAAAAGCTTTTTTATAGACCCTAAATACTGGGATACAGAGAACGCCAAGGAGCTGGGGCCGTTCTTCGGCGCCGCGGCGGTAAAAAAGTTCTCAAAAAATCTTCCCGGCCGTTTCCACTGGGTAGGGCGCAATCTGCCGAACGATAAGGCGGAGGCGCTCGAAGCCAAAAAGATTCCAGGCCTTTATACTCTTTCCGAAAAGCAGCGCAACTATCCCCACGAATCCCTCGCGTTTCACGTCCTCGGCTTCTGTGACATCGACGAGTACGGACAGGCTGGGATAGAGCTCGCCTGGAACCATATACTCTATTCGCCTCCGCGCACCCGCTTCATGACGCGCGACTCCAAAGGCAGCACTATGGACATAATGGGCGGCAAATCCGGCATCGTCAAAGATACCGCCGGTTCCATAAAGCTTACGATAGACTCGCGTATACAACAGATACTCGAGTGGCGTCTCAGCGACGGGGCCAAGGCCGTCGAGGCCGGGTGGGCAGCCGGAGTATGCGTCGATCCGTATACTGGAGAAATAGTCGCGCTCGCGAGCTATCCCACGCTGAATCCAAACGACAGGAAAAATTTAGCGAATACCGACGCAGTGCGCAACAACGCGCTCGGGCGCGTATTCGAGCCTGGATCCATATTCAAGCCCGTAACGATGGCGATAGCGCTGGAGACAGGAGCGGCCTCGCGCTCCAGCACATACAATTGCAGGGGGACGATGAAGCTTTTCGACAAAACGATGAGCGACGCCAACAAGAGGGCGCACGGCGTGCAGAACCTCGAGCAGGTGCTGATGAATTCGTGCAACATCGGCATGTCGCTGATGTCGATGAACGTGCCTAAGTATCAGGCCTACGGCATGCTCCGGCAGTTCGGTTTCGGAGAGAAGAGCGAGGTTGAGATGTCAGGCGAGGAATCGGGTCTGATAAAGGAGCCCGAGGAATGGATAGGCACCGTCCCCGCCAACATTTTTATAGGACAGGGGATAGCGGTCACACCGCTTCAGCAGGTCATGGCCATTTCATGTATAGCCAACGGCGGCAAACTGCTGAAGCCCTACGTCGTGTCAGAGGTGCGCGACAGCACGGGCAAGATAATCCATAAGGGGGAGCGCAGGGTGCGCTATCAGGTTATTTCGAAGGAAACTGCTGATTTTATAAGGCACGCGATGCGCCGCGTCGTGTCGGAAGGCGGAGGAAAGCTGGCGAATACAGATAAGACCGAAATAGCCGGCAAAACGGGAACGGCGCAGATAGCCCAGTCGGGCAAATATACCAAAGGGCAGTACGTCGCCTCGTTCGTTGGCTTCTGGCCGGTCGAAAAGCCGCGCTACGTAATGCTGGTAAGCATAGGCGAGCCTAAGGGCAAAAAATACTACGGAAGCCAGATCGCCGCGCCTGTGTTCAAATCCATAGTTGAAGACATAGTGCAGATTTCGCCTGAAAATATGTAGAGAAAAGCAGAACAAAAGGAGATGTTGTCATGAATTTCAGAAAGCTCGTCCATATTCTGGATAAAAGCCCGCTCCGCAAGCACGTACATATACCGGAGGGCTGCGACATAGATTCCGTTGAAATAGAAGGCATGGTCTGCGACAGCAGGAAGGCTGCGCCGGGGCTTATGTTTGCCGCCGCGAAGGGAGACCATTCCGACGGCTACGATTTTATAGAGCAGGCTGCCGCGAAAGGAGCGCCCGCGGTCCTGTGCGAGCGCGAGAGCGCGGCGGCGGTTCCGCAGATAATAACGCCCGACGTGCGCTCCGCAATGGGATGCGTATGTTCGCTTCTCCACGGCGAACCGTCGAAAAAAATGACGATGATAGCCGTCACGGGTACGAACGGGAAGACTACTTCATCCTTCATGACGCAGGCCATCCTCGGACACGCCGGGATTAAAACGGGACTTGCCGGCACGGTCGTCTACGATGACGGAAGCAGGATAGAAGAGGCTGAACACACGACGCCGGAAGGAGCCGACCTCCAGAACTTGCTGGCGCGCATGGAGGCCAACGGCTGCAAGGCGTGCGTCATGGAGGTCTCGTCGCATTCGCTCGTGCAGGGGCGCATCAGCGGCACGGCCTACGACAGGGCGGGATTTACAAACCTTACGATAGACCATCTCGATTTTCACGGCACGATGGAGGATTACTTCGCCGCGAAAAAAATACTTTTCGACAGGTATATGAGAAACAACTGGCAGGCCGCCGTCAATATAGACGACGAGTACGGCCGCAGGCTGGCGAAAGAGCTTGGCAAGCGTGCGATAACTTACGGAATGCTCGACGAAAGCGCGGATTTCTCCGCTTCTATAAAGAACTTTTCACTCGACGGCCTTGAGATAGAGGTGAAGGCTCCAGGCAATAACGGCGGACGCGGGCTGAAGCTTCCGCTGCTCGGCGCGTACAACGTGCTGAACGCGCTTCAGGCGCTTTCGCTCGCCTGGTCTGTCGGGGTATCCGTGCACAGCGCGCTCGAGGCTTTAGAGAAAATGCCGCAGGTGCCGGGGAGGCTAGAACGTTATAAGATCGACGGCGGCGGCACCTGCGTGATAGATTTCGCGCACAGCTCGGACGGGCTCGAAAAGGTGCTCACCGCCGTGCGCCCTATATGCAAGGGCAGACTTATCGTAGTCTTCGGCGCTGGCGGCGACCGCGACAGGACGAAGCGCCCGATAATGGGCGAGATAGCCTCGCGCCTCGCCGACTACGTCGTCGTGACCTCAGACAATCCGCGCAGCGAGGAGCCT
Organism: Cloacibacillus sp. An23; assembly: GCF_002159945.1. NCBI lineage: Bacteria > Thermotogati > Synergistota > Synergistia > Synergistales > Synergistaceae > Cloacibacillus > Cloacibacillus sp. An23. The sequence goes on from NZ_NFJQ01000011.1 coordinate 70,710, forward strand.
ATGGCGATAATTTCGGAGATACTCTCCGGCGTCCAGAAACACGACGCTCCGTACAGCGTCACGCCCGACCGCCGCGAGGCGATATATGAGGGACTCGATATGACAGGCGCGGACGACGTGGTCGTGATAGCGGGGCGCGGGCCGGAAACGAAGCAGATACTCAAGGACGGCCCGATACACCTCGTCGATAAGGAAGTGGTCGAAGACTGGTGCCGGCTTCGCGGAAGGAGGCTGCTGTAATGGCCTTTACGGCGGCCGAAGCGGCGGCGGCGTGCGGCGGCGTCCATTACGGTCCTGATACGGACGCCGCGCGTCAGTGGAGATGCGACAGCCGCGAGGTACGCGGCGGCGACGGCTTCGCAGCCATACGCGGGGCCAAAACCGACGGGCACCTATATATAAAGCAGGCGGCGGAGCAGGGGGCGGCGGTGATTCTCGCCGAGCGCGAAGGGCTCGAACGCGCAGGGGTAAACCCGAACGATTTCCCGGCGGTGTCGCTCATAGTAACGGAACGCCGCACGGAGGAAGCCCTGGCACTTATAGCCGCGGAGTATCTTCGCCGTGTCACGCCCAAAACCATAGCGATAACGGGCAGCGTAGGGAAGACCACCACGCGCGAGCTGACGACGGCAGCGATCGCGTCGAAGCGCAGGGTGCACGGGGCGGTAAGGAGCTTCAACACGATCATAGGCTGCGCGCTGACGGCGCTTTCGATGCCTGAGGATACGGAAGTGCTCGTACTTGAGCTCGGGACGAACCACTTCGGCGAGATAGCCGAGATGGTAAAATATTTCCCGCCTGAAACGGTCGTGATCACGGAGGTCGTCCCGGCGCATCTTGAAGGCTTCGGCAGCGTAGAGGGCGTTCTGCGCGCGAAGCTCGAAATATGCGGAAGCTCAAAACTCAGCAAAATCATCTACAATTACGACAACTCGCTGCTGCGCGATGTTATGTCCCATAATTATGATAACGTTATAAAAACAGGCGTCGGATACGGCGGCGGGGCTGATCTGTCGATTGAAAGCTGCGCCGTCGCCCTCGGCGAAGGCGGTCCAGCGACGTCCGTCTCATGCCGCTTCGAAGGGACGGAATACGCCTTCACCGCGCCGCTCTTCGGCAGGCAGCATGCGTATAATATATGCTTCGCCATCGCCGCGGCGATGGACTGCGGCGTAAGCGCCGAGGACGCGGCGGCGGGCTTCGCCTCGATGAAGCAGCTCGGCGGACGCGGCCTTTGCAGGCGCGCGGCAGGAGGCTGGGTGATAGACGAGGCATACAACGCCAACCCCGCATCTATGAAGGCCGCGGTGCAGAACGCGGAGGAGGCGGCGCACAGCCTCGGCCTAAAGAAAACGGCGGCGCTGGCCGGAATGCGCGAGCTCGGCGAAAGCGCGGCGAAGTATCACCGCGACATACTTTCGATGCTTTCCGGCTTCGATTCGGTGTTTCTTCTCGGCGCGGAATGGGCCGAGTGCGGCGCTCCGCTCGCCCCGAATATGCGGCTCTGCGGATCGCTCGACGAGATGACCGGCCTCGTCGTGAAAGACGGGCTTGACGGACGGCTCGTCCTCGTCAAGGGGTCGAATTCCTACGGTCTGAAGAAAGTTGTTTCCGCGCTGACTGAGCGCTAAGCGGCCTCTGCAGGGCGGCTTTTGACTACGGAGGCACGACGATGGTTCTTATTGTTGCTTTTATGTTGTTCGTATTTTTCGCTGAGATATTCCTCCAGAAATGGTGGATAAAGGTGATGCACAAAGAAAAAATAGAGCAGGTGACGAAGCTATACGGCCCGGCGTGGCACGAAAAGACGAAGCTCGGGACTCCCACGATGGGCGGCGTCGTTTTTGTTGCGGTCGCGTTGCTATGCGTGCCCGTGCTTATGTACCTCACCAACGACATGTTTTTCGGCTTCAGCGATATGGAAACGTCTTTTTGGGGCAGATACGGGGAATTCGTCACGCGCTCCGCAGCGATACTTTCCTATCCGATACTTTCCGCCGCCGTCGGCTTCGCCGACGAATGGCTGAAATACCGCCGCCATTCGAGCGACGGATTCACGAGTTTGCAGAAGCTGGCGCTGCAGATCGCCGTGACTCTGCCGTGGGCTGCGTGGATGTTCTTCTATACGGATTATGCCGGGATCGGCGTCATACGCTCGTTCCCGGTCTTCGTCGCCATAGTGACGTTCATCGGCGTCGGCCTTCAGAACGCCGTCAACGTGACAGACGGTCTTGACGGGCTCGCCGCCGGATGCTCTTTTATCACCTTTACCGCGCTTCTGCCCGTTACGGCGCTTTTCGGCAACCCTGCCGCCGGAATGTTCAACGCGATGGCGATAGCGCTCTGTCTGGGATTCCTGTGGCACAACTGCAACCCCGCCTCGGTCTTTATGGGCGACGTCGGCGCGCATTTTCTTGCGGGGCTTATGCTGTCGCTCTGTGTGTGCTCAGGCGTCGTATTTTATATTATTCCGGTCTGCTTCTTCTTCGGCGTGGAAATTTTCTCCGTCGCCGTACAAATAATAGCGATTCGCCGCTTTCACAGGAAGGTATTCAAGATGAGCCCGATACACCATCATTTTGAGATGTCGGGCTGGACGGAGACGCAGATAGTTACGCGCTTCTGGATAATCCACCTTATAGGCGTCGTGATTTTGTGCACGGTCTATATTGTGCTTCTCGTCTGATTTGAGCTATCATTATAAATTGGTGTTCTGAATAAAGAAAGCTGCTGGTGATGTCAGATGTATGAGGAATCGCAGGTTAAAGGCAAAAAAATAACGGTCGTCGGGGCGGGCGTGAGCGGGCGCGCCCTCGCGGAGCTCGCGGCGAAACTCGGCGCTGCAGTATTCGTATCTGAGGCTAAGGAACTTTCCGAAGAAACGCGGAAAGCTTTTGAAAGCGCAGGGATTTCCTGCGAATGCGGCGGGAACACGGAGCGCGCGCTCGACGCCGACGAGATCGTCGTCAGCTCTGGAATTTCGCCGAAGGCGCCGATCGTTGCCGAGGCTTTAAGGCGCGGTATGAAAGTGACGGGCGAGCTGGACTTCGTAAATCCTTATCTCTCCGGCATAGTCATCGGCGTGACTGGAAGCAACGGGAAGACGACCACGACCTCTATGATAGGCTATTTCCTCGAAAAACTCGGATATTCCGTTATGACGGGCGGCAACATCGGCAACGCCGTCGCGCACGCGGCGGGACGCGATTACGACTTCATCGTGCTGGAGCTTTCGAGCTTCCAGCTTTACTGGGCGCGCGAATTCATGTGCGACCTCGCGATAGTCACCAATCTCGCGCCCGACCATATAGACTGGCACGGTTCATACGAAAATTACGTGGCATCTAAGGCCAATCTCATAAACTGCCTCGCGCCAGGCGGCGCGGCGATTTACCAGAAGCGCGACGAAGATGCGCTTCATATAAAAGAAGGCGTGGAGCGCTTCCCGCTTTCGTGGCACGAGGACGACCCGCACGAGCGGGGAATATATCTCGACGAAGGGGTCGGGGCGGCGTGGATAAACGGCGGAGGCTGCCGCATGAAGCGCAGGCTCTTCCTGTTCGGCGACGTAAAACTGCTGGGGAAGCACAACCTTGAGAACGCAGCGATGGCCGCCGGTGCTCTCGCCATATTCAACACGCGCGAGCTGACGCCGGAGCTGATCGGCTCGTTCGTGCCGCCGAAGCATCGCTGCGCCTTCGCCGGAAAACTGCGCGGCGTGACTTTCGTGGACGACTCTAAGGGAACGAACGTCGCCGCCTCGGTCACTGCGATGACGTCGCTGCCGGGCACGAAGGTGATGATCCTCGGCGGGCAGGGCAAGGGCGAGGAATACGGGCCGCTCGCCGAAGCGGTGAAACAGAACGCGCGCGCCGCGGTCATATTGGGTACCGAAAAGGAAAAAATCGCCTCGGCGCTCTCCGTCGCAGGGTTTGAAAACTACAGACTAGTCCGCAGCATGGAGGAGGCCGTACGCAGCGCGTGGAAGCTCGCCCAGGAAGGCGATACGGTGCTGCTTTCGCCGGCCTGCACGAGCTGGGACATGTATACAAGCTACAAGGCGCGCGGCGAGGACTTCTGCCGCGTCGTGGAAGATATAATAAAGACGGAAGGTTAGGCAATGGCGCTTCGCGGGCCGGATGAGCCGTCCGAACACAGATACAGGGCGAACCCGTTCATATGGGTGATACCGCTGATACTCAGCGGCATCGGCATCCTCATGATTACGTCCACGACGAGCCCCAATTCGTTCGTGCTGACTGGGACGCCGTTTCAGACGGGGCTGCGCCAGCTTCGCTGGCTCGCCATCGCTATGTGCGGCATGTTCTTCGTATATTCCGTGCCCGTGCGCGTGTGGCGCAGGCTTTCCGCGCCGCTCTATCTGCTCATGTGGCTGCTTTCGTGGCTGCCGCTCATCCCGGGAATCGGCGACGCGGCGGGCGGCGCCAGCCGGTGGATAAGGCTTCCAGGGCTCGGCGTCTCGCTGCAGCCCGGCGAGCTTCTAGCGCTCGCGCTCGCGCTTCACGTAGCGAAGCTCCTGACGCGCGACGGCGACAGAGACCCGATGAAGATTTTCTGCCGCATACTCGTCCTCATAATTTTTACGGCTCTGCCGCTCCTGGCACAACCCGACCTCGGAACGACTATACTCGTATTCGTCGTCGCCATGGGCATGTTCGTTGAGCGCATAGGCTGGCGCTATCCTCTGATCGCCGGCGGCCTTGTCGGCGGCGTAGCATTTCCTCTTTTGATACTGCTCGAGCCATACCGCATGAGGCGCGTATTCGCCTTCCTCGACCCGTGGGAGGACCCGCTCAACAAAGGGTTCCAAGCCATTCAGGGGCTCATAGCATTCGCCAACGGCGGAGTGTGGGGGGCGGGGCTCGGTCACGGTTTCCAGAAGCTGAACTATCTTCCTGCGGCTTACACCGACTTTATATACGCCGCGATAGGCGAGGAGCTCGGCTTCGTAGGTACCATGTGCGTTCTAGCGCTCTTCGGATTCTGGCTTTTGCAGACGCGCGCGGCATACTTCCGCACGCAGGACGATTTCAAGGCATCTCTGATATGGGGCATAACTCTAACCGTACTCCTGCCGTTTGTAATAAACATCGCCGGCGTCACGAAGATGATGCCGCTCAAAGGGATGGCGCTGCCGTTTATCAGCTACGGCGGAACCTCGCTTGTGACTATGTGGGCCAGAATAGGGCTGATACTGCGGCTCGAGAAGGACAGCTACTTGGAGGATGAGGACGATGACCGCGCAAGAACGGCGGCCTAAGAGGCTTATTCTCGCCGCGGGAGGCACGGGCGGACATATATGGCCCGCGCTCTCCTTCGGCGCGTGGATAAATAAAAAACATCCGGAGTGCGATGTGCGCTATATCTGCGGCTCCCGTCCGCTCGAACGCGAGATATACGCGGCGGCGGGAGCGGAACCGTCCGTGCTGCCGCTCGACGGTTCGCCGCTCGCGGGACGAGGACCGGCGCAGAAGGCGGCGAGGCTTCGCGCCCTTTCCACGTCGTACGGAATGGCGTCGTCGCTGGTGAGGGACTTCGCGCCGGACGCCGCTCTGGTATTCGGCGGCTATCTTTCGCTGCCGGTCATAGCGGCATGCCGCCGCGCCGGAGTGAGATGCGCGCTTCACGAACAGAATGCGCGCGCCGGCAAGGCGACGCGCCTCGCGGCGAAGCTCGGGATGGAGATATACAGCGGGTGGAGCGAGTGCGATCCGCTTCCGAAAAAGAAATTTATCCGCGCGGGAGTGCCCGTGCGCGATTTTGCGCTCCCCGCGCGCGGCGAAGCGTGGATAAATTTAGGGCTGGACGGCGAAGCGCCGGACGGCCCAGTCGTCGTTGCGATGACCGGCTCGCTCGGCAGCCGCAGCGTGAAGGACGAGCTGTGCCGGGCCGCGCAGGAAGAAGCCTTCGCGCGGTGGACGTTTTTATTCGCCGCGGTCTCGGAGAAAATCGAAAGCCCGTCGCCCAACGTGCGGCTTCTGCCGAAGGTTTGGGACGCGGCGCAGCTCTACGGGCTTGCTGATATGCTTGTGACGCGCGCAGGAGGCTCGACTCTGACCGAGGCGGCGGTGCTCGGCATCCCGGCCCTAGTAGTGCCGTGGATGAAGGCCGCCGACAACCACCAGTACTTCAACGCGCTCGCTTTCGCGGGGGAGAACGACGGAATGATATGGACTGAGGACGATGGATATGAAGCGCTTGTTTCAGCGCTTATTAAGCTGAAGGGCATACATGACGGGAAAAAGAAAATCGCGGGAGGTTCCGGCGGGCGCGGCGGCGCGATCTGCGAAAATCTGTGGAGCCTGCTCTTTCCCGCGTTTTGAGGGCGAAGGGAGAAAAACGCTGAGATGGAAAACAGGGACGTGAACCTTAAAAATAAAAGCATCCACCTTATGGGGATCGGCGGCGCCGGCATGAGCGGCCTTGCGCTGCTGCTCGACCAGATCGGCTGCAAAGTCTCGGGCTGCGACACTGTGCGCACTTCGTACATAAAGCACCTCGAGGAACGTAATATTCCCGTAATTATAGGACATGAAGCCAAGCACATCGACGAATTCATGCCGAACATTTTAGTCTATTCAAGCGCGATACCGAACGACCATCCAGAGATACTCAAGGCGTGGCAGCAGGGCATCCAGGTCGCGCGCCGCGCTGAAATACTGAGCCGGATATTCAACGTCAGGCGCGGAGTCGGAGTCGCCGGCACGCACGGGAAGACGACGACTTCATCGATGATATCGCTTGTGGCCGAAGAGGCCGGGCTCGACCCGACGATAGCGATTGGCGGCGACGTCCTGCAGATAGGGACGAACGCTAAACTCGGACAGAGCGACTACATGATAGCCGAGCTCGACGAGAGCGACCGCTCGTTCGTATATTTCCATCCAGAGATTTCCGTTGTGACTAACATAGACTGGGACCACCGCGACCATTATATGACATTTAAATCCGTGACCGACGCCTTCGCGGAATTTCTCTCCAACTCGAAAAAAGAGGGAAAGATAATCGTGTGCATGGAGGACGGCGGCATCCGCCGGCTGCGCGAGGAATATTCCATCGGCGGCGAGATAGAGACCTACGGCTGGGGGCGCTCGTGGAACTGGGGCGCGGCGGAAGTGCGCCACCATGCCGGCGGCGGCGTGGCGTACCGCCTTTTTCACGACGGTGAAGATCTCGGCGTCGTGGAGCTTTCGGTCTCCGGCGAGCACAACGTGCTCAACTCGCTCGCTGCCTACGCAGCGGCGCACGAGATGGGGATACCTCACGACGCCGTACTCAAAGGGCTCAAGGTGTTCAAGGGGGCGAAGCGCCGCCTCCAGAAGACCGGAGAGGTCAACGGCATCATGATTTACGACGACTATGGACACCACCCTAACGAAATATCCGCTACGCTCGGCACTGTGCGCAAAATATTTCCGGACAGGCGCATCGTCGCCGTCTTCCAGCCGCACCGCTTCAGCCGTACCGCCGCGCTCTACAAAGAATTCGCCGAGGCTCTTTCGCTTGCCGACAGGGCCTTCATACTGCCCATATACGGCTCGGACGAACGCCCGATGGAGGGCGTGTCGTCCCAGCTCATATTCGACGCCGCCTCCGACGACATGCGCTCGCACTACGAGCTTTCGGGAAATTTCGACGACCTCATCACCTCTGTATGCAAGGCGGCCCGCTCCGGCGATATTATACTCACGATAGGGGCCGGCTCAGTCGGAACGCTCGGACAGAAGATAGCCGCAAAACTCGGGGAGATATCGGCCTGATGGCGGCATGCGAGATACGCAAGAACTGCCCTCTGCGCGGGCTCAACACGTGGGGAAGCGGAGGAAGCTGCCTCTGGCTCGCCGCGCCGCGCTCGTCTGAGGAAGCCGTATCGTTCGTGCGTTCCGGCGCGGCCTCTGAGGGCGATGTCTACGTGCTTGGCGGCGGCTCGAACGTGCTCGTGCAGGACGGCCTGCTCGCGGCCGGCGTCGTATCGTGCTCCGGCATGACGGCGGCGTCGTTCGCCGGCGCCGGCGGCTTCGTCAGCGCATGGATAGAGGCCGGATTTCCCGTTAAAAAGCTGCTCGCGCTCGCGGTAGAAAAAAATCTCGGCGGGCTGGAATTTCTCGCCGGAATCCCAGGCACGGTCGGGGGCGCGCTATGCGGCAACGCCGGGGCGGGCGGCGTCAGCTTCGCTCCGCTCGTCGAGCGAATAGAGACTGTATCCAGAAACGGCGAACTGCGCGTATGGGAGGCCGGCGAGCTAAAATGGAGCTATCGCGCTTCGCCGTGGGGAAGCGCCGCGCCGTTTCTGATAACACGCGCGTTCCTGCGCATTCCTTATTCAACCAAAGATAACATTATCAGAAATATAAGACATTATTCTTCTCTCAAGAAAGGGCAGCCCATAGGAGCGAAAACGGCGGGTTGCGTATTCAAGAATCCGCCGGAGGGCGCGGCCGGCATGCTGCTCGACAGGTGCGGATGCAAGGGGCTGTCGGTCGGAGGCGCATTCGTCTCCGAGCGCCACGCCAATTTCATAGAGAACCGCGGAGGCGCTTCGTCGTCCGACATCTTCGCGCTCGCGGAAAAATGCCGCGCGCGAGTGCGTGCGGTGTTCGGGGTAAAGCTGGAATATGAAATCAAATTCTTTGGGGCGTTTTAGGCGCAGGCGGAGGCTAAAAAAATTTCTGATAATCCTGTGCGCGCTCGCCGCCGGGCTGTTGGCGGCGGCTGAGGCGCGCTTCGCCGTCTCGCGTGTCAGTCTCATTGAACAGGACCCGCTGGACGCCCTCCCTCAGTACGTCGTGTGGGGGACGATACCGTCCGAGCGAGAGCGCTTCTGGCCTTCTTTCTGGCTCCACAGAAGGGAGTACAAGGAGCTCATCGAAGCTTATTACCCGGTGGAGATAGACGTCTCGCTCAAAGGCTGGGGCAAATTTCTCGTCGGCGTCCGTCCGCTCGTCCCGGTCTACAGGGTCTATTGGGGCGGGCGCTTCTGGTATCTTTCGGCCGAGGGCAAGCTGTGGCTCGCATCGCTGGCCGAAAACAGGCTTATCGACAGGGGAGGCGCGGACAAGCTTCCTGTGCTGGCGTGGAGCTCGGACCGCGCGACTCCCATAGACATGGCCGGCTCAGAAGGGAACGTCTTCCACTCGAGCCTTCCGATCGCGCTCATTTCGCGATGGTACTCTCAGCTCGGCGCGCTGAAGCTCACGCCGTACGTCAGATACGTCCAGGCAGGAGTGAAGGAAGGGACGCCAGTCGTGCGCCTCATATTATACCGCCCCGGAACCAAGGACAACGGCGCGCAAGTGCTGCTTCCGGACGACGCAGGGCGCTGGGCTGAATCTGTCCTCGCCGTGCGGAAGCTGTACGGCGCGCCTGAAAACATGCCGCCGGATATTTTTATCGACTGCACTTACAAGGACAAGATACTGCTCCGCAACACCGGAACGGACAAGAAGGAGGAGAAAAAGGCCGAAAGCGGGAAAAAATGACAAATTGCAGCTCGTCACGCCGCGCAATGCCGCGAATGTGTTTATACAAAAAGAGTTATAATGTAAAATAATAGAGAGAGTTCATCCCTAGAGAGAGGGGTTTTAATTTGTTTAAGAAAACATCAAGCTACCGTCAGAATATAGAGCCCGATCTTCTCGTCGGCCTCGACCTCGGCACGAGCAAGGTCACGGTCGTCGTCGCGGAGCGCGGCGCGGAGGGGGACGAAGCTCAGATAATCGGCGTCGGACAGGCTCCGTCGAACGGCATAAGGAAGGGGCTCATCGTCAATCTCGACCAAGCCGTCAAGTCCGTGCGCCAGGCCGTCAGCGACGCGCAGAACATGGTAGGGCAGGATATAAACGAGGTCACGGTCTCCTTCGGCGGCGGCGATGTCACGAGCGTCCGCTCGAAAGGTATGGTTTCGCTCGGGCGCACTCCGCGCCCAGTCATGCGGCTCGACATCGAGCGCGTCATCGACGCGGCGCAGGCCGACGTCGTAGTTCCCGCCAATCAGAGCATACTCCACACGATTCCCGTCGAATATTCGCTCGACGGCAACGTCGGCATAGACGACCCGCTCGGGATGAACGCGATGCGCCTCGACATCGAGGTCCAGTCGATAATAGTGCCGACAGCCACGATACAGAACGTCATGAACTGCGTCAGCCGCGCCGGCCTCGACGTAAACGGCCTCGTCATAAAGCCGCTCGCCTCAGCTCTCGGCGTCCTCACTCCAGAGGACGCGCTCGCCGGGGCCGCAGTCGTAGATATCGGCGGAGGCACGACGGGCGTAGCCGTCTTCGCCGACGGACGTCCGAAGCATCTCGGCCTTCTGCCGGTAGGAGGCGACCATATAACGAACGACCTCGGCAGCGTACTGCGCCTGCCGCTCAACAAGGCTGAGGAGCTCAAACGCACCGTGTCGCTGCGCCGCGACTTCGACCCGGACGAGACGATAAGCTTCACGCACAGCTCGCGCGACTTCGACATATCGAAGTCCGACCTGTACGAGATAGTCAGATGCAGGCTCGAGGAGCTGGCCAACGATCTTATAAAGCCGCAGATAAAAGCGTCGCGCGTCGCGCTGCTTCCAAGCGGGATACTGCTGACGGGCGGCGTCTCGAAAACCGAGGGGATAGACGAGTTCATGCTCGATATGATGGACCTCCCGGCGAGGGTGGCGATGCCTGTGGACGCGAACCGTATGCCTCCGGGACGCAACACGCAGGAATATTCGTCGGCGGCCGGCATCATCAAGTACATCCTGACGAGAGAGCGCGACCCGTTCCGCTATCTCGACAACCCGGCGATAGGCGGCGGCAAGGCCGAAGCGCCCAAGATGCCGGCCTACGCGCCTCCGTCGGGCGAAAGCTCGGCACCGGGGCCGAAGGAACGTAGAGAGGGCGGCTTCAACCCTCTGAAGTCTATCGGCGATATGTTCAAGGATCTCTTTTAGAGGCTTTTTTGTGCGGAGGTTTTAGCCATGGATTCAATGTCCGAAATTTTTCAGCTTGATAAATCGAATTTCCCGGCGCGCGAGGTAATCAAAGTCGTAGGCGTCGGCGGGGCGGGAAACAACGCCCTCAACCACATAATACGCGGCGGAGTGACAGGAGTGGAATTCATCGCCGCCAACACAGACATAGCGCATCTAGAGCTGTCTGAGGCGTCGTGCCGCATCATCCTCGGCAAGGAGCTTACGAAGGGGCTCGGAGCAGGCTCTGACCCAGAAATCGGATGCAAGTCCGCGATGGAGTCTCGCGAGGAGCTTCGCTCAGTCGTCGAAGGGGCCGACATGGTCTTCGTCGCGGCGGGGATGGGCGGCGGCACCGGCACGGGAGCCGCGCCGGTCATCGCCGGGATAGCCAAAGAAGCCGGCGCTCTCGTAGTCGCCGTCGTGACTCTGCCCTTCACCTTCGAGGGACGGCGCAGGATACGTCAGGCCAACATGGGCATCGAGCAGCTCCGCGACAAAGTAGACGCGCTCATCATCATACCGAACGACAGACTGCTCAACGTCACCGACAAGAAGACCTCGGTCAACGACGCCTTCAAAATGGCTGACGGCGTGCTCCACCAGGCAGTGCAGGGCGTTACGGACCTCATCAAGCGTCCCGGCCTGGTCAACGTGGACTTCGCCGACGTCAAGACTATAATGTCGAACGCCGGAACCGCGATAATGGGCATAGGCGAGGGCTACGGCGAGAAACGCGCGGCTACCGCAGCCTATAACGCTATAAACAGCCCGCTTATGGACTGCAAGATGAGCGGCGCCAAGGGCATACTCTTCAACATCACTGGAGGCGCGAGCGTCGGCATCCACGAGATAAACGAGGCGATAAGCATAATCACAGAGGCCGCGGACGAGGACGCCTTCATCATCTGGGGCCACGTCTTCGATCCGGAAATGGAAGACGCCATACAGATCACCGTCATCGCGACTGGCTTCGACGGCGACAGGGACGAAAAACCGGCGCCGGAACCTCAGCCGCAGGCCAGAACTGCCTTCCCGCACAGGCAGGCGGCGCAGCAGCGTCCGGCTTCGACCGGCGTCACAACGCAGGGGCTGGACATCGCGGCAGTGAAGAACCTTAACAACTATACCGCCGCCAGAATGTCTCCGCAGCAGCCGAAGGCGCAGGAAGCGGAGAAGCAGCCCGAGCCGCAGCCCAGAAAAGCAGAGCCGGTCAAGACGATTACGGTCCAGCAGGGCGACGACGACCTCTTCAAAAAAAGCGGCGCGCCGGTCGATCAGTACGACACGCCGTCTTTCCTGAGACGGAGGCGCGAATCCTGAAAAAAACGCGTCCGTCCGTCGCCCGTCCAGCCAGAGTGACCGCCTGGCAGAGCTGGGAAGAGTACCGAAGAGACGAGGAATGGATAAAAGAACTGCCCAAGGGAGGAGATTTGCCTTGGGCTCTCTTTTATCCGGCGGACTATTCCATAGGCGCGGCGAGCCTCGGCTATCAGTACGTCTTTCAGACGCTGCGCGAGCTCGGCGCGGCGGCGGAGCGTTTCTTCGCTTCGCCGGTTCCTTACCGTTCCGCCGACGCCGATACGATGCTCGAGCGCTTTCCAGTAATAACGGCCAGCATCGCCTACGAGTGCGACGTGCCGGTATTCTTCAGATGGCTGAAAGGCGCCGGCGTCCCACTCAGGCCGGAGGAGCGCGAAAAGGGCGGTTTCCCCGTCGTCGGCATGGGCGGCGCGCTGACCTACATCAACCCTCTCGTCGCGTCTGGCGTCTGCGACTTCGTAGTGCTCGGCGACGGCATGGACGTTATGGGCGAGATAGCCGGAGTCCTGCGCCGTTACGGCGGCGGAAGCCGGGAGAAGCTGTGGCGCGAGCTCGCAGCCGTTCCGACCGTCTTCGTCCCTCCGGTACATGTCAGGGAAGGACTTGGAAATTCAAAGCTGCGCATCGCGCGTGAGCTCTCTCTCGACGGTCCATATCCGATGCACAGCGTATGGACGACCCCGCGCGGAACATTCGGCAAGACGCTTTTGATCGAACTTCAGCGCGGATGCGCGCGTTCGTGCGCCTACTGTACTCTGCCTCGATGCTTCGGGAGAATGCGCTTCCGCAAATTCGAGGCGGTCGGGAAGGCGCTTGACGACGTGACGGCGCGCTTCGACGTTCCGCAGGTCGGGCTGGTCACGCCCGAAGCGGGGGACTATCCGTTCATCACGCCGCTTCTCGCCAAGCTCAGGGAAAAGGGGGCGGGCGTCTCCTTCGCCTCGCTTCGTCTCGACAGGCTCACGGAGGATATGATAACGGCGATGTCCGAGAGCGGACGGCGCAGCGTGACGGTGGCCCCGGAGACAGGAAGCGACCGCCTGCGCTTCGCGTGCGGTAAGAAATTCACCAACGACCTCGTCGTCGAAAAACTCGCCATGGCCCGTTCGCTCGGCATCGACAAGGCGAAGCTCTACCTTATGACGGGGCTCCCGGGCGAGACCGACTGCGATATAGAGGCCGTCGCTTCAATGTGCCGCCGCATAATCGGCGAAACGGGGCTCGCCCTCACACTTTCGGTCAATCCTTTCGTCCCGAAGCCGCGGACTCCGTGGAGCGGGGAAAATTTTGCCGGGAGCCGCACAATTAAAGCAAAGTATGAGAAAATAAAGAAGGAGGTGCGGAGCATAACGAAGAAGACTCCGCAGCTTCGTCTCACAGGAATCAAGGAAGCCGAGGCTGAGTTCCGCCTCGCATGGTACGGATATAAAGAGAGCGCGGCCCTCGCCGCCGCCGTAGAAAACGGCGGCGCCCGCCTGCCCGAAGCGAACAGGGAAGAGGCGGCGGAGGAAATCGCGAAGTTCATCTAGCGGACGCGGCGCGTCCTGAATCGCTACGGAGGTATTCTCTTCATGGTTACTCGCAGGTCTCGAAATTTCAAAGAAAAGAGCACGGCCTCGAACATCCTCGGGCGTCTTATAATGCCGGTCGCCGTCATTATGGCTCTGGCGCTCTTTTATTTCAGCATAAAGCTTTTCTTCTTCTCGCCGCCGCGCGAGGGAGGCCGGCTTCCGAGCGTGCCGGAAACGCCGTCCGTCGCGGAGCCGTATGTCCCCGACGACGACTACGGCGACGAGCTCCCGCCGGTTGACATGGACGAGCCTGTTACGATAACGCCTGACGCGCCGCAGCGGCCGAAGCCGGAACCGGCGCAGCCCGAGGCGCCCGCCGAAAAACCGAAGCCGGTCGTGTCGAAGCCGGTTCAAAAGCCTGCGGATAAGCCGAAGCCTGCCGTAACGCAGCAGCCGAAGCCGGCGCAGAGCTCCGGCCCGAGGTGGGATGTGCAGATAGGCGGCTTCCGTGCGCGTTCCGGCGCGGAACTCACGGTGAAACAGGCGCGCGAAAAGGGCTATTCCGCCTACGTTGTAGACGAGAAGCTCGACGGGCAGCCCTTCTATAAAGTGAGGGTGCGCGGACACAAGGACAAGAAGGACGCGCAGGCGCTTTCGCAGAAGCTCGCCGCCGCCGGATTCCCCGTCTATGTAGTATCGGTAAAATAAACGGAGACGCCGGCCTCTTTCCGATCAACGGGAGAGAAGCCGGCGTTCTTTATGCTAAAACGCATACGAAAGGTCGCTGATCCTATGGCGGGTTTTGTAAAAGAGGTCGCGCCGCGCGAAGCGGCGCTCGACGAAATAGAAAAACGCCTCGCTTTCCCGTGGAACTGTAAGAAAACGGAAGTAGCGCTCCGCGGAGCCGCCGGACGCCGCTGCGCGGAGGCTGTGACGAGCCCAGCGCCGTATCCGCCGTTCCGCCGCAGCCTGCGCGACGGCTACGCCGTGAACCACATGGACGCGGCAGGCGCTACGCCGGGGACCCCGCTTTTTTTATCGAAGAAAGGCGAAGTGAAGATGGGAGAAGCGCCCGGCTTCACGCTCTCGCTCGGCGAAGCGTGCCCCATCCCGACCGGCGGAATGCTGCCCGACGGGGCCGACGCCGTAGTGATGCTCGAGGATACATCAGAAGCCGGAGGCTGGGTCGAGATACGGCGCGGCGTACAGGGCGGAGAAAACGTCATAGGCAAAGGCGAAGAGGTCGCCGAAGGCGAGGAGCTGCTCCCAGCCGGAAGCCTCGTAGATTTTCGGACGGTAAGCGTGCTCGCCGCGATAGGGGCGGCAAAACTGCCCGTACATGATATAAAGATTTCTATTCTCTCGACCGGAGACGAGATAGTCCCGGCTGAGGAACAGAATCCGCCGCTCGGAGCGGTGCGCGACGTGAACGGATGGAGCGTCGGGGCCCTGCTGTCCCGCTTCGGATTTCCCGCCGAATACAGAGGCATAGTCTCGGACGACGGCGCTGAATTCGAGCGCCGCTTCCGCTGCGAGCTAGCCGCATGCGACGTGCTGATACTGAGCGGAGGCTCGTCGGTCGGCGTGCGCGACCATTGCTCGCGGCTTTTTGAATCCTTGCCGGAGCCAGGGCTGCTCGTGCGCGGAATCAACATCGCGCCTGGCAAGCCTACGCTGATAGCGGCGGACGCTGCCGCGCGCAAGCTCGCCGTCAGTCTGCCGGGGCATCCGCTTTCCTGCTTTACCGTCGGTTTCACCGTGCTTCTGCCGCTGCTCCTGCGCCTTATCGGCGCTGATGAACGCGAGTGCTGGACCAGGACTCTGATGCCTCTGGCCTGCGACCTCGCGGCGCGCACGGGGCCGGAAGAGTTCTTTCCATGCTCGCTGAACGCGGACGGGACAGTCTCTCCGTTGGCGGCGAAATCTGGGTATATATCGATACTGTCAGGCGCGTGCGGCTTCATAAGGATACCGGAAGACCGCGAGACCGCGCGCGCGGGAGAATATGCGGAGGTGTGGCTATGGCGCTGAATTTTCCGGAACATATAACGCTGGAAGAAGCGTGGAAGATTTTAGAAAACAGATTCGGGAAAGACGCGGATAAATTCAAAACGAAGATGGAGATAACGGAGGCGCTCGACCGGGCGCTGGCCGGAGACGTCCTAGCCGGGCGCAACGTGCCTCATTACGCGGCGTCGGCGGTAGACGGCTATGCTCTGCGTTCGTCTGACACCGCCGGCGCGTCGGCCGCGACGCCGGCGAAAGTCGCGGAGGGGAACTGGCAGTGGATGAACACAGGCGCGGCTCTGCCGGAATGGGCTGACTGCGTCCTCATGGTGGAAGACTCTTCGACGGATGGCGGCACCATCTCCGTCTTCAAGCCTCTTACCCCGTCCGCGAACGTGCGGCCGCTCGGCGAAGACGTCATGGCCGGGCAGATAATCGCGCGCGAGGGCGAGATCGTCTCTCCCGCGCTGATTTCCCTTTTTCTCTGCGCGGGGATAGACGAAGTCCCCGTCTACCGTTCGCCGAAGACGCTCTTCATCCCGACCGGTGACGAGATAATACCGCGCGGAGAATGGCTCGCGCGCGAGCAGCAGCGCTCTGGGACGGTCGCCGAGAGCAATTCGCTCTTTATCTCCGCCTCCTTCCGCCGCTGGGGATATTCGATAGACGTTTCCCCAGTACTCCCGGACAATCTTGAAATTCTGAAAGAATACGTTGAACGTGGCGCGAAAGATTACGATATAGTCCTCGTCGGAGCGGGCTCCGCAAAAGGAAGGCGTGATCACACGATTGAAGTTTTTGAATCGCTCGGAGAAGTGCTCTTCCGGGGCGTGCGCGTCAAGCCGGGCCGTCCTGCCATGGCCGCCGCAATAAACGGCAGACCCGTGATATGCCTGCCGGGATTCCCAATGTCCACGGCCGTAACGCTCTGGTCGCTCGTCTATCCGCTGCTCCGCCTGCTCACTGGACGCGCCGCCGAATATACGGAGATGATGAAGGAAGCCGTAGGAACTCTCGGAAGCCGAGCGGCGAAGCTGCTCGTGCAGCATTCGTCCCCTGCCGGAATAGAGGAATGGCTGCGAGTGAAAACGGCGCGCGTCGGCGAAAAGCTCTACGCGTGGGCGCTCACATCCGGCGCAAGCGTGCTCTGGGCGCTCGCCGAGTCCGACGCGATAGCGATGCTTCCGCCGTCGGCTCTCGAATGCGAGAAAGAAACTGAAATAAACCTCTGGATGACGCGCAGAGTGGACTACGACAGGCGCGCGCTCTTCCAGGGCTCGGACGACCCCGCGATACAGCTTCTCGTGACGCCTGTGCGGAGGCGCGGAGCGGACTTCGCCTCGCGCACCGTCGGGAGCATGGGCGGCCTTGCGGCGCTTTCGCGCGGCGAATGCCACTTCGCGGCGGCGCATCTGCTCGACGAGGAAACGGGCGGATACAACGACGTTTTCATAGAGCGCTTCTCCGGCGGCAGAAAATGGAACCGCGTGCTCGTCTTCTACCGCACGCAGGGAATCATCGTAGCGCGCGGAAATCCGAAAGGAATCCATGACTTCGCCTCCCTCTGCGAAAAAGACATAGTTTTCTCGAACCGCCAGCCGGGAGCCGGCACGCGCGTCCTGTTCGACCATCTGCTGAAAAAGCACGGAGTGACGCCGGATAAAATAAAAGGCTACTCGCAGATATGCACGACGCACATGGAGGCGGCGAACCGCGTCTACACCGGGCTCGCCGACGCGACGCTCGGCATAAAATCCGCCGCCGACGCTCTGGGGCTCGACTTCATCCCGCTGACCGAAGAACCATACGAGCTCGTGATCCCGGAGGAATACATGAACCATCCCGGCATCGCGGCCGTGCTCGACAGCCTGAACGACGCGGAATGGCGCTCGAAAGTGGAGGAAATGGGCGGATACAGATGGCCTTAAACGAGCTTGTAGACGGCTTCGGACGCAGGCTTAACTACGTCCGCATATCCGTGACCGACCGCTGCAACTTCCGATGCACCTACTGTATGCCGGAAGAGGGTGTCAAGTGCCTCAGCCACAGGGACATACTTCGCTACGAAGATATAGCGTTTCTGTGCGCCGCGTTCGCGGAGCTCGGCGTAAGGAAATTCCGCTTTACCGGCGGCGAACCGCTTGTAAGAAAGGGACTGGTGCCTTTTTTGAAGGACTTTCACGCGGCTATGCCGCAGGCAAAAACTGCCCTTACGACCAACGGTTCGCTGCTTGAGGAATACGCGGACGGTCTTGCCGAAGCGGGGCTCGGCTCCCTCAACATAAGCCTAGACACGCTCGAGCCGGAGAAATTCCGCAGCATAACTAGGATCGGCGACATCGGGCGCGTATTCGCCGGAATCAGAGCCGCGCGGCGCGCCGGGCTGACGAACATAAAGCTCAACACGGTGCTGATACGCGGCTTCAACGACGGGGAAGTGGGGCGGCTGCTGGAGTTCGCCGAAGAAAACAGCCTCCTGCTCCGGCTGATAGAATTCATGCCGCTAGAGGACGACGTGTGGTCCAAGGACGCCTTCATAAGCGGAGAGGAAATCCTGTCGATGCTCCCCGGAGGACGCTGGATCAAAGAAGAAAACGGCGGCTCGAAAGAGGACGGCCCGGCGCAGTATTTCATGAATGAGGCGACCGGGCGCAGAATAGGCGTCATCGACGCAGTGACGAATCACTTCTGCCGGAGCTGCAACCGCCTGCGAGTTTCTGCTGAAGGCGGGCTTCGGACGTGCCTTTTCAGCGAGAACGAGACGCCGCTTAAAGCTATAATAGAAAGCAGAGACGCCGCGACGCTCCGCGAAGCGCTGCTCAATGCGGCAAGAGAGAAGCCGCGCTGCTGGAGCGACGTAAAGACCGGGACGCTCCACATGTCGGGAATCGGAGGTTGAAATCATGGGCGAATATACTCATTTCGACGCGGAAGGCCGGCCCACGCTCGTAGACGTGAGCGGTAAAGCCGTCACAAAACGCACCGCGTGGGCGGAGGGCTGGCTGTACCTCCCTGACTCGATATACGAGACCGTCTCCAATGGAGCCGTCAAGAAAGGCGACCCGTTCTCCATAGCCGAGCTCGGCGGCATAATGGGGGCGAAACGCACGCCCGACCTTATACCGCTCTGCCACACGATACGGCTTGACAACGTAAGGGTACGCTGCGAGCTTGATCACGAAAAGAAAGCGCTCAAAATCACCTGCGAGGCATCGGCATCCGAAGTCACGGGCGTAGAGATGGAGGCTCTTACTGGGGTTTCCGTAGCGGCGCTGACCTTCTACGACATGTGCAAGGGGATAGACAAGGGAATGATAATCAAGGACATCCGCCTGCTCCGCAAAACCGGAGGCAAGAGCGGCGAATGGAACGCCGGAAGGGGCTACGGGGAATGATGAGAATACTCAGGCTGTACGCGCCGTCGCTGATAGGCGACCACACTCTCTGCTACGTCAGCACAAACAGGGACGGAAACGTATGTATCAACGACGTAGAGATACAGGTGCTCTGGGCCCGCGCGGGAGATCCGCTTGACGGCGAAGAACGCGCCGGAGCGATGACCGTCGTGCTTCCGCGCGAAGCCGAACTGAAAGAAGGGGACTTCCTCTCGGTAGGCAAGGACGGAGACACCCTTCTGCGCTGGCAGGACGGGCGCTTCCGCGTATGCCGGGCCGGATTCCTCGGCGTATCAGAGAAGGCCGAGATATGGCCCGCGATAAGGACTGCCGTGCTCACGGTCAGCGACAAGGGCAGCAGGGGGGAGCGAGAGGACACCGCAGGGCCGGAGCTCGAGCATCTCGCCTTCATGCAGGGATGCGTGACGGAGGACAAGAAAATCGTCCCAGACGACCCGGAAGAGATATGCGCCGCTGTCATGGCGTGGGCCGAGGCCGGCATAAGCCTCGTTCTTACGACAGGCGGCACAGGGCTTTCGCAGCGCGACAACACGCCCGAGGCGCTGCTTTCGATAGCGGACAAGACCGTCCCGGGCTTCGGAGAAATGATGCGCATAGAGACGCTGAAATACACGGAGCGCTCATTCCTCACGCGTTCCGTCGCCATAATCACCGGACGCACGCTCGCCGTCGCTTTCCCGGGGAGCCGCCGCGGAGTGGAGCAGTGCTTCGGCGCGATAGCGGGAGGGCTGCGCCACGCGGTCGAGACGCTCACAGGCAAAGCCTCCGAATGCGGCGGACATAAGCACTGAAAAATACGGAGAACAGCCGCGCGTCAGCTTAATAGCGCGGCTGTTCCCCGTCTGAATATTTATCGGTAATGCCGGCGAGTTATCCGCTTTCCGAAGCCTTTCACGAAGAATACCGGCGTCTTTACGACCGCTGCGTCAAAGTATTCACGAGAGACGGCGGCGCAGTGGAAGGCGTTTTCTGCGATGAATTTTTCGAGGACGAATCAGTTTTGGTAAGCGGCAGGGAAGTTATGATAATCAGGATAACGGACGTCGAACGCATGGAAGCGGCGAAAAATGATTGACGCTCAGGCTTGTCCGCAGCCGGCGCAGATTACTTTTCTTTTCCGCGCGTTCCGTAATATCTCGCGATTATATCGTATATACGCCGCTTCGCCGCACCTTTGCGCAAAAGCTGTTTTTCCAGAGCTTTCATGCAGCGCCTGATACGGCGCCTGCGTTTCAGCGTCCTTTTCCTGCGGGCGGAGAACGCCGAGCGGACATTACGGGCGACGCCGCTTTGTCCGAGCCATTCGCCGCAGCGCCGCAGCAGGCAGTTCCGCGCGTCGGACTCGTCGGCCCATCTGTTTTCGCTGAGATTTTCCAGCGTTTTCGCCACTGTGTGCTTGTCTGCTATGCTCAGCCAGTTGCCTGGCGCGTCCTTCAGGTAATGGACGCTGCCGACGTGGTGCGACGCAGTCGCGGAGGTCAGCAGCCCCGCGACGAAATCCTGCTCGAACATGCCGATGTTGACGAAGCTGTGTATATTCTCGCGGCTCTTTTTCACCGTAACGCCGAGCTTCTTCATAAACTCCGCTATATTTCCGCCGCAGTCCGCCGAACGGGTCAGTCTGCCTATTCCGTATGGATTGAAGGCGTACGCCTCGAAGCCGAAGACGTAGGCCGTCATAGCTGCGAGCGTCCCGCCGAGGCTGTGGCCTGTGCAGACCGCGCTGTGTCCGGAAAATCCGAATTTCTTCTCCATTTCTGCCGCGAACGCGAGCGCGTCGTACATCTGCCGCGGCGGGCCGATGAGCATCATGCGCGCGTCGGTGAGTATAGTGTCCTTGAACGGCTCGCGTATGAACTCCGTGCCTCTGAAGGCGAACACATAACCGCCGTCCGAGAGGTCACGCAGAAGATAACACTGAAAGCCGCTTGCCTCCTCGTCGCGGTAGCCGGCCAACGTGTACTTCATGCCAGTCGGGTCCGACGCGAGAAATTCTTTCATCTCTGAGGGATCTTTATACGACGCTCTGGAGAGCCTTGCGTATTCCATTATTTTTTCAGTTTCACGCATGCGCGGCATTGAATCCTTCCGTCATATTGTTAATATACGCGAGGCCCGTCCGCGTTCCCGCACGCGGACAGCGCTGAAATTATAGATTTCTGTGCCGCTTTGGGTCAAGTTTCCAAAAGCCGGCTGCTCGGGGCTATGCAAAAGAGCGTTAGCGAAGTATAATCCATATACCCCCACTAGGGGTAGGTATTAGAGCTATGATGAAAAGAGGCATAGAATATGAAAAAGGATTATTTCGACGTTACCGGCATGAGCTGTGCGGCATGTTCCGCGCGCGTGGAAAAGAGCGTCGCGAAGCTTCCTGGTGTGAAGGAGGTTTCCGTGAATCTCCTGAAGAACAGTATGACTGTCGAGTACGACGAGAACGCGCTTAGCCCGGACGGAATCGTAGACGCCGTCGTGAAGGCAGGGTACGGAGCTTCGCTGCGCGCCGCCGGAGGGAAGGCCGCGAAGGCTGCTTCAAAATCCGCGCCCGCACCGGTGGACGCGGCGATGAAGGAGTACGAGGGGATGAAACGGCGGCTTGTCGCGTCGGCGGTTTTCGCCGCGCCGCTTTTCTATATTTCTATGGGGCACATGATGGGCTGGCCGCTCCCGGCTTTTTTCCACGGTGCGGAGAACGCTATGGTTTTCGCTCTGACGCTGTTTATTCTGACCGTCCCGATTTTGTTTATCAATTTCAAGTTTTTCCGCGTGGGTTTTGCGTCGCTCGCTCACGGGGCGCCGAATATGGATTCGCTTATCGCGCTCGGCGCCGGCGCGGCGCTCGTCTACGGTGTGTACGCGCTGTATAAGATAGCTTTCGCGCTCGGGCGCGGCGATTTCACGACGGCGTCGCATTTCTCGATGGATCTGTATTTCGAGTCGGCGGGAATGATTCTGACGCTGATAACCCTCGGCAAGTTCTTCGAGGCGCGCGCTAAGGGGCGTACGTCGGACGCGGTGAACAAACTTATCAACCTTGCGCCCAAGACCGCCGTCGTCGTGCGCGGCGGCGAGGAGACGGAGATTCCCGCCGAAGAGGTGGAGAAGGGGGACGTCCTCGTCGTGCGCGCGGGGCAGGCGGTCCCGGCGGACGGCGTTCTGACGGAAGGGCACGCCGCCGTGGACGAGTCGGCCATCACCGGCGAGAGCATCCCGGTTGAGAAGCAGCCCGGCGACAAGCTGATAGGCGCGACGACTGTCAAGTCCGGCTACCTCAGGATGCGCGCGACGGAAGTCGGAGACGAGACGGCGCTGGCGCGTATCGTGAAGCTTGTGGATGAGGCGACGAGCTCCAAGGCTCCTATCGCCAAGCTCGCGGATAAGGTGAGCGGCGTTTTCGTCCCAGCGGTCATCGCGGTCGCGCTGGTCACGGCCGCAGTGTGGCTCGCTCTGGGTTACGGCGTTGAGTTCGCGCTTTCGCGTGCAATCGCGGTGCTCGTGATTTCCTGCCCGTGCGCGCTCGGCCTTGCCACTCCGACGGCTATTATGGTTGGGACGGGACGCGGCGCCACGAACGGGATTCTTATAAAATCGGCGGAGGCGCTTGAAACGGCGCACGACATAAAGACCGTGGTGCTGGATAAGACCGGGACCATCACGAAGGGCGAGCCGGAGGTGACGGACGTGATCCACCGCTCCGATATGAGCGCGGATGAATTCATGACGTTCGCCGCGTCGCTTGAAAAGTATTCTGAGCATCCGCTTGGCGTCGCGATCGTTTCGAAAGCCGCCTGTGATAAACTGCCCTTAAAACCGGTCGAGGGTTTCAGACAGGAGCCGGGCAAGGGCGTCGGAGGTTATATAGAAGGAACTGAGTGGCGCGGCGGCAACAGAAAGCTGATGGAGGAGTACGGGCTGTACGGCGACAAGGAGCGCAAGCTTGAGCAAAAGCTTGCCGACGAAGGCAAGACGCCGCTCTTCTTCGTTTACGGCGGGAGATTCGCCGGGGTGATAGCGCTCGCCGACGTCGTGAAGCCGACGAGCCGCCGCGCGGTGGAAGAGCTTCACGCGATGGGGATAAGGGTCGTCATGCTGACTGGCGACAACGAGCGCACGGCTCGGGCCATACAGCGCGAGGTCGGAGCCGACGAGGTTATAGCCGAGGTGCTGCCGCAGGATAAGGAGAAGGAGGTGCGCCGCATCCAGGAGTCGGGTGTGAAGGCTGCGATGGTGGGCGACGGTATAAACGACGCTCCGGCGCTCGCGCGCGCCGACGTAGGCATAGCGATAGGCGCCGGCACGGACGTGGCGATCGAGTCCGCCGGCATCGTGCTCATGCGCAGCGACCTGCTGGACGCGGCGGGCGCGATACAGCTCGGCAGGGCGGTCATACGCAATATAAAAGAAAACCTGTTTTGGGCTCTCTTTTACAATACGCTGTGCATTCCGGTCGCGGCCGGAGTTTTTTATCCGTCGTTCGGCCTGAAGCTGAGCCCGATGATAGGCGCGCTCGCTATGAGTTTCAGCTCCGTCTTCGTCGTGTCGAACGCTTTGCGGCTGCGGCTGTTCAAGCCGAAGTTCCAAGCCGCCTCCGGGGACGGCGGAGAAGCGCGAAATTCCGCAAAAGAGTGCCGCGTCGAGGCGATAGCCGTAGAAGACGGCGCTGAAGTCAATAAAGAGACGAAGGGAGAAGATGCGAAAATGAAAAAGGTTCTGCATGTGGAGGGCATGATGTGCCAGATGTGCGTGAAGCACGTAACGCAGGCTCTGAAGAATGTGGCGGGCGTAGAGGACGTTGACGTATCTTTGGAGACAAAGACTGCAACGGTCACGTTGAGTACGGACGTTGACGGCTCGGTTCTCGCGAAGGCCGTCAAGGAGGCCGGATACGAAGTCACAGGCGTGGAGACGGAATGAAGGCCGACAAAGCCGAGGTAAGCCGCAAAATAAAGATAGCGCGCGGACAGCTCGACGGTATTCTGCGAATGATAGAGGAGGACCGCTACTGCGTCGACATTTCGTATCAGCTTCTAGCGACGCAGGCCCTCCTTAAGCGCGCGAATCAGGATATATTGCAGGCGCATATCAGGCATTGCGTGAAGGAGGCGCTTCAGACAGACGAGCCGAATCCGAAGCTGGAAGAGGCTTTGACGCTGCTCGAAAAAATGGCGCAGTAACAGGACGCGGCCCCTGCCGTTTCGCGCCGCGCGCCGTAACGGCGGGGCTTTTGCCGGCGCTCGGTTTCGTCGGCTTTTTATTATAAATTTCCTGTTGACAACAAAGTTTTGCGGTGCTAGGATTTTCACCGTCGGGTCAATCCCGTACAAAAGGAGAGTTTATTGATAATGAAGCAGTTCGCAGCTTACCAGTTTTATTTTGGATACTTTTACTTTTTTAGCCCCCAAAGCTGAATAAGTGAAGGTGTCTTTTGCTGCGAAACGCTTTTCTCAAGACAAACGAAATCAGAGAAATCAAAGCCTGCGGTGAATGAACAACTTCACCGCAGGCTTTTTTTATTGGCCGCGCAAGGCGCGGAGATTTTTCAGGAGGGATATTGAAATGATAATCATAGTCAAACCGGAGGCAAAAGAGGAAAGGGTGCGCGACCTTGTGCAGTGGATAGAGGCGCAGGGGCTGCGCACGCATATCTCAAAGGGCGACTACACGACAGTCATCGGCGTGATAGGCGACATCAGCAAGCTGGACGACGAGCTGCTTTCCGGCCTCGACATAGTGGAGAGCGTGAAGCACGTCTCCGAGCCGTTCAAGAACGCGAACAGGAAGTTCCACCCGCTCGATTCAGTGATAAAGGTCGGGAAGGATCAGATTCCCGTCGGGCACGGCAATTTCGCGATAATCGCCGGCCCGTGCTCGGTGGAGAGCGAGGAACAGATAATCTCCGTCGCGAAGAGCGTCAAGGCATCCGGCGCGACGATGCTCCGCGGAGGCGCCTTCAAGCCGCGCACGTCGCCCTACGACTTCCAGGGGCTGAAGGCCGACGGCATCAACCTTCTGCTGGAAGCCAAAAAGGAGACCGGGCTGCCGATCGTCACCGAAATCATGAACGCGAACCACCTTCCGCTTTTCGAGGACGTGGACGTGATACAGGTCGGCGCGCGCAATATGCAGAACTTCGAGCTTCTTAAGGAGCTCGGCAAGACGCGCAAGCCTATTCTCATAAAGCGCGGCCTCGCGAACACAATCAAGGAACTGCTGATGAGCGCGGAGTACATTATGTCGAACGGCAATGAGAACATAATACTCTGCGAGCGAGGCATACGCACCTTCGAGACGGCGACGCGCAACACTCTCGACCTGAGCGCCGTCTGCGTTCTGCACGAGCTTTCGCACCTTCCCGTGATAGTGGACCCGAGCCATGCTACCGGCGTCGCGCGCTATGTCAAGAGCATGTCGATGGCGGCTGCGGCCTGCGGAGCTGACGGCCTTATCATCGAGGTACACAACGACCCGCAGCACGCGCTCTGCGACGGCGCGCAGTCGCTTCGCCCAGAGCAGTTCGACGACGTCGTGAAGGCCGTGCGCCGCGTGCGTGCGGCCGCTCTCGCGGAAGACTAGACCATGCCGGGTAAAGAGCGGCTTACCGTAGGGATAACGGGGCTCGGGCTGATAGGCGGCTCATTCGCGCGCGCCTATGCGGCTGGCGGCGCGCGCGTGCTCGGCTGCGACGCCGACGCTGATACCATGAAAGCGGCGGCGGAAGCTGGAGCGATTTCTGGCGTGCTGACGCCGGAAAAAGCCAGGGAATGCGATCTGCTGCTGATCGCATTGTATCCGGCCGCAGCGGTGCGGTATCTGACCGAGACCGCGCCTTATCTCAGCGGCTGCGGCCTCGTGATGGACTGCTGCGGCGTGAAGAGGGACGTATGCAGGGCCGGTTTCGCGCTTGCCGGCGAGCACGGCTTCGACTTTCTCGGCGGTCATCCGATGGCTGGGATACAATTTTCCGGTTTCGCAAACAGCAGGGCCGATATGTTCAGGGGCGCGTCCATGATAATTGTCCCGCCGGAAGGCGGGGACTACAGGCTTACGGAAAAGGCGGAGCGGCTGCTCGCGCCGGCGGGCTTCGGCAGGTTCACTATAACGACCGCCGAACACCACGACGAGATGATAGCCTTCACTTCGCAGATGTGCCACGTAGTCTCCAACGCCTACGTCAAGAGCCCTCGCGCGCAGGAGCACGCCGGATATTCGGCCGGGAGCTACGCAGACCTGACACGAGTCGCGAAGCTCAATCCCTCTATGTGGACTGAGCTTTTTATAGACAACAGGGATTTTCTTATGAACGAGATAGACTTGATGATAAAACATTTGTCGGAATATCGCGAAGCGCTCGAAGCGTCTGACGGGCGGCGTCTTGCATCGCTTCTCGCGAAGGGCGTCGAGTGCGAAGAGAGGGCCGGAAGATGAAGGGGAGGACGCTGAGGGTCGCGCTCCCGGGCAGGGAGTACGACATAGAGATAAGGCGCGGAGCCCTAGACGCTCTGCCGTCGAAGTGCGCGGAGCTTATGCCGAAGGCGCGGCGCGTGTTCGTGGCGACGGATACTACTGTCGGCGGAATTTACGGCGAGCGCGCCGTCGCCTCGCTTGAAAACGCGGGATACAAGGTGCGCCTGCACGCGGTCCCGGCCGGCGAGGAATCGAAGTCGCCGGAAATGCTGCGCGAGCTGTGGGAGGATATGATGTCCTTCGGCTTCACGCGGAGCGACGCCGTAGTCGCGCTCGGAGGCGGAGTGGTGGGCGACCTTGCCGGCTTCGCGGCGGCCACCGCGCTGCGCGGCGTGGATTTCATACAAGTTCCTACGACGCTGCTGGCGCAGGTCGATTCATCTGTCGGCGGCAAGGTCGGAATAGACCTGAAGGCCGGGAAGAACCTCGCCGGGGCGTTCTGGCAGCCGAAGGCAGTGCTGATAGATCCGGAGTGCCTCGAGACGCTGAACGATAAGATTTTCTCAGACGGCATGGCGGAGGTAATAAAATACGGCTGCATCAGGGACGCGGGGCTTTTCGGCCGGCTCGCGGCCCTAGGCGGCAGGGCCGGCGTGATGGATGAAATAGAAGAGATAATCTACACGTGCTGCGACATCAAGCGCGCGCTCGTCATGGAAGACGAGCGCGACACGGGAGCGCGCATGGTACTGAATTTCGGACATACGCTGGGGCACGCCTACGAACTCGCGGGAGGCTATAAAAAATGGACGCACGGCCAGGCCGTCGCGGCGGGCATGGTATCGGCGTCGCGCGTCGGAGCCGCGCTTGGAGTTACGCCGTGTGATATAGAAACACAAATACGTTCGATTTTAAAAGAGTATAAACTGCCCGAAGTTATAGAGTGCCCGCCTGAGATCATGCGCGAGGCTGTGTCTGTGGACAAGAAATCCTCCGGCGCCGCCGTGAAGCTCATTCTGCTGAAGAAGCTCGGCGAAGCCGAAATCTTCCCGATAGATCGCGAGCGCTTTCTATCTCTCGCCTCCGCGGCGCAGGGGGGCGCAGAATGAAGCTTAAAATAGCGCCGCGCTCGCTGTGCGGGCGGGTGACGCCGCCGCCGAGCAAGAGCGCCGCGCACAGGATGCTTATATGCGCCGCACTCGCGGACGGCCGTTCGGTCATATCGAACCTTACTTTTTCAGACGACATCAATGCTACGCTCAAATGCCTAGAGTGCATAGGTGCGGAATGGAAACACACGGACGAGGGGACTATCGAAGTGACAGGCACGGCCGGACGCGGGGGTGACGGCGGACGGATGTTCGAATGCGGCGAAAGCGGCTCGACTCTGCGTTTCTTCATCCCGATAGCGCTCGCTCTCTACGGACGCGGACGCTTCACCGGAAGGGGCCGGCTTATGAAACGCCCGCAGGGACCGTACTTCGACCTGTTCTTTGAAAAAGGTATATCGTTCTCTTACGACACGAAGTCGCTCGAAGTATCAGGCAGGCTTGAGCCGGGCGGATATTCGCTGCGCGGCGACGTGTCGAGTCAGTTTTTCAGCGGACTGCTCTTCGCCCTGCCGCTTTTGCCGGGAGATTCGTCTCTGCGCGCATCGACTGCGCTCGAATCGGCTCCGTACGTCGAGATGACCGTCGATTCACAGTCTAAGGCCGGAATAGCGATAAAGGAAAAGGACGGCGGGTATTTCGCCGGCGGCGGGCAGCATTACATTCCTTTCAGCGCGTCGGTCGAGGCCGACTGGTCGCAGGCGGCGTTCTGGAACGCAGCGGATCTGCTCGGCTCGTCAGTCGAGCTTTGCGGCATGGACATGGATTCGGCTCAGGGCGACAGGGCGCACGGCCTGGCTATGGCGGAACGGCTGTCCGGCGACGGGCTTTCAGACATTGAATTCGACATTTCCGACTGTCCCGACCTCCTGCCCCCGATGGCGGCAGCCGCGGCGGCGCGCGGACGCGGCGCGGTGACGGTGTTCCGCAACGCGGCGCGCCTGCGCATGAAAGAGAGCGACAGGCTCGCGTCGGTGACGGCGGTCATAAACGCGCTTGGCGGCCGCGCCGTCGAGGAGGAGAGCGGCGTCGCGATATACGGCTCCGATTCACTTGCCGGCGGCGCGGAGGTGTCATGCTTCGGCGACCACCGCATAGCGATGATGGCGGCGGTCGCAGCGACGAGATGCGAGAAGCCGGTCGTTCTCGACGGCGCTGAGTGCGTGAACAAATCGTATCCGAGCTTCTGGGATGAGTACAAACGTCTCGGCGGCTCAATAGAGGAGATATAGATGAGCTCATATTTCGGTAAAGAGATACACGTAACTATATTCGGACAATCGCACGCGGAGTGCGTTGGAGTAACGATAGACGGACTGCCCGCGGGCGAGGCGGTGGACGAGGAGGCGCTGCGCGTTTTCATGGAACGCCGCGCGCCGGGACGCGGAGCCGAAACGACCGCGCGCCGCGAGGCCGACAGGGTCGAGATACTCTGCGGCGTGAACGAAGGAGTCACATGCGGAGCGCCGCTGGCAGCCGTCATAAGAAACGGCGACACCCGCTCCAAAGATTACGACAAGCTGCGCGACCTTCCGCGCCCAGGGCACGCCGACCTGACGGCGCAGATAAAATACGGAGGCTTCCAGGACGTACGCGGGGGAGGGCATTTCTCGGGACGGCTGACGGCTCCGCTCTGCATAGCTGGCGGGATCTGCGCGCAGATATTGTCGCGGCGCGGCGTTGAGATAGGCGCTCACATACTCTCGATTGCCGGCATAGAGGACGCGCGCTTCGACCCTATGGGCGAATCGAAAGAAGTCCTCGGCCGAGTCAAATCCGCGCAGTTTCCCACGCTCGACGGGGAAGCGGGGATGAGGATGCGCGACGCGATACTTAAAGCCAAAAGAGAGGGCGATTCCGTAGGCGGAGTGGTAGAATGCATCGTGACGGGGATGCCCGCAGGCGTCGGCTCGCCGATATTCGGCGGACTTGAGAGCAGGCTCGCGGCGGCGCTTTTCGCCATTCCGGCGGTAAAGGGCGTGGAGTTCGGCTCTGGCTTCGGCGCGGCGCTTATGCGCGGATCAGAGCACAACGACGAGATAGCGGCCGAAGACGGCAAAATAGTCACGCGGACGAACAACGCCGGGGGCATCCTCGGCGGCATAAGCGACGGAATGCCGGTGATATTCCGCGTCGCCTTCAAGCCTACTGCTTCGATACTGAAAAAGCAGAAAACTGTCTCGCTTTCCAGGATGGAGCAGGAAGAGCTTCAAATCACCGGACGTCACGACCCGTGCGTCGTGACGCGCGCCGTCCCGGTAGTCGAGGCCGCCGCAGCCGTGGTAGCGCTGGACGCGCTGCTTGAACGCAACGCGGATAAATTATAAAAAATGGAAACTTTCAAGGAGGAAATACAAAATGTCAAAGAAACTGGAAGAACTGCGTGAGAAAATCGACGGAATCGACGAAAAGATAGTCAAGCTCTACCGTGAAAGAATGGGAGTGACGAAAGACATCGCCGCGTATAAGAAGGAAAAGGGCCTCCCAGTACTCGACGCTGGACGCGAGCGCGCCGTCCTCGCGAAGATCGGACAGCAGGCCGGAGACGACCTCGCCGACTACGCGCAGTCCGTCTACCGCACAATCATGGCGACCACGCGCTCCTACCAGAATTTCTGCAACGGCGTGCCGTCGAGCACATACGAAAGCATCCGCAAGACGCTCGACATGACGCCGAAGCTCTTTCCGCAGCGTCCGACAGTCGCCTGCCAAGGCATAGAGGGGGCGAACTCCCAGATAGCCTGCGACAGCCTCTTCAAGGCGCCTACGATCCTCTATTTCAACACTTTCGAACATGTCTTCAAAGCCGTTGAAAGCGGGATGTGCCAGTATGGAATACTGCCCATAGAAAACAGCACCGCAGGTTCCGTCAACGCGATATACGACCTTATGACGCGCCACAACTTCTACATAGTTCGCTCCGTCAGGCTGAAGGTCAGCCATAACCTGCTCGCGAAGCACGGAGTCAGGCTCGAGGACGTCCGCGAGGTGCTCTCGCACAGCCAGGCTCTGAGCCAGTGCGAAAACTTCCTAGCCGGACTGAAGAACGTCAAAGCTACGGTCGCCGAGAACACCGCAGTCGCTGCGCGCACGGTAGCCGAATCCGACCGCTCCGACCTCGCGGCGCTGTCGTCGCGCTTCTGCGCCGAGGAGTACGGCCTCAACGTGCTGAAGGCCAACGTGCAGGATCAGGATAACAATTACACGCGCTTCATCTGCATCTCAAAAAATCTTGAAGTATATCCCGGCGCTGACCGCACGTCGCTCATGATGACACTGCCGCACAAGCCAGGATCGCTCTACAACGTGCTGTCGAAGTTCTACGCGCTCGGCATCAACCTCCGCAAACTCGAAAGCCGCCCGCTTCCAGACCGCGAGTCCGAATTCATGTTCTATTTCGACCTTGAATGCTCGGTCTACGCGCCCGAGATGGAGAAGCTTTTCCGCGACCTCGAGAGCGAGAACGAGTATCTGCGCTATCTCGGCACCTATAACGAGGTCCTCTGCTGATGGCGGAAGCCGGATACGGCCTTATCGGGGAGAAGCTCGGACACAGCTTTTCCCCTTATATCCACGGCGAGCTGGGGAACTACGATTACCGCCTGATAGAGCTTAAGCGCGGCGAACTCGCCGGTTTCCTCAAACGCGGCGCGTTCAAGGGGCTGAACGTCACCGTCCCGTACAAAAAGGATGTCATGCCGTACTGCGCCTGGCTCTCCCCTGAGGCCGCGCGCATCGGAAGCGTGAACACGATAGTTAACACTGGCGGGCTGCTGCGCGGCTACAATACGGACTACTACGGATTCGTCCACATGCTGCGCACTGCGGGAATCGACGTCAAGGACAAGAAGACGCTCGTACTCGGCAGCGGCGGCGCGTCGCTCACTGTCAGGACGGCGCTCGGCGACCTCGGCGCGCGAAGCGTGACGGTAGTCTCACGCGGCGGCGAAGACAATTACGGCAATCTCGAGCGCCACGCCGGCGCCCGGGTTATAGTGAACACGACTCCTGTCGGCATGTACCCGAATGTGGAGGCGGCTCCGCTTTCGCTCGACCCGTTCCCGCACCTTGAGGCAGTCGCCGACATCATATACAATCCGTCGAAGACGCGGCTTCTGCTCGACGCGGAGAAGCGCGGACTGTGCTTCGCGAACGGACTGGCTATGCTCGTCGCTCAGGCGAAGGCGGCGGCGGAGCTTTTTCTCGGACGAAGCATACCGGACGAAAAAGTTGACGAGATCACTTCTCTGATAGAGAAGCGAACTAAGAACATTCTGCTGATAGGAATGCCTGGCTGCGGCAAGACGACGGTGGGGAAGCTGCTCGCACGCGCCCTCGGGCGCGGCTTCGCCGACACTGACGAGCTGATAGTAAAGGAGAGCGGGCGCGCCATACCCGATATATTCGCGTCTGACGGCGAAGAGGCCTTCCGCGAACTCGAACACTCTGTCATAGCCCGCGAGGCCAAGAAGTCCTCGCTCGTTATAGCGACAGGCGGCGGCTCCGTGCTTCGTGAAGACAACCGCGACGCGATGCGTCAGAATTCCTTCATCGTATATATCCGCCGCGACATAGGTGAACTTCCCTCGGCGGGCCGGCCGGTCTCTCAATCGACTCCGATCGAGGAGCTGTACGGCAGACGCGCGCCGATATACGAAGCGCTGGCCGACGCCGCCGTAGACAATGAGACGAGCGCTCAGGCGGCCGCCGGCGAAATCATAAGGAGGCTCGGATTATGAGAATACTCGTTGTAAACGGGCCGAACATCAACATGCTCGGCATAAGGGAGCCCGACATTTACGGCAAAAATACCTTCGCCGACCTCGAGCGGTTCATCCGTGAGAGCGCCGCAGAGTTCGGCGTCGAAGCGGAGCTCTTCCAGTCGAACCACGAGGGCGCGATAGTCGATAAGATACAGGCGGCCTTCGGCAAAACGGACGGAATCGTCATCAATCCGGCCGCCTATACGCACACGAGCGTGGCGATACTCGACGCGCTCAAGGCCGTCGCTCTTCCTGCGGTCGAAGTGCATATATCGGACGTAGACTCGCGCGAGCCGTTCCGCCAAATATCGTACGCCGGCATGGCATGCGAGAAAAGATTCAGCGGCATGGGGTTTGAGGGCTACCGCGCCGCGATAAAATATCTTGCGGAGAGACACGGCGGGAAATAATTCCCGCCGCGTTTTGCGCGCGTACGCCGCGCAGTAAAGCGCCGTAAATTTTCCGCGTTCGACGAGCGGCCCGTAAAACGCCGCTGCGGAGGCGTGCGCAAAAAAAACCTCGCGCATCCGCGACACGCTTTCGTAGATGAGCTCCGTGCATCGAATATTGACAGCCGGCGTTTTTATCCCTATAATTTTCTAGTTTTAGAATACGCTTGGTGCGGGCTTCAAAAGTCCAAAGGGCTGCCTGACACACAGCGGAGGAGGTAAACAGATAAATGTACGCAGTTATTGAGCAGGGCGGAAAGCAGTACAGAGTTTCCGAGGGCGACAAGTTCAAGGTAGAAAAGATTCACGCCGAGGACGGCTCTGTCGTAACCTTCGACAAGGTCATCCTTCTCGGAAAGGACGAAGGCGCGGTCATCGGGGCTCCCTACGTCGAGGGCGCTTCCGTCAGCGCGAAGATCGTCGAGAGCGGCAAGAACGACAAGGTCATAGTCTTCAAGTACCGCAGAAAGAAAAACTACCGCAAATTCCGCGGACACCGCCAGCAGTACACGCTCGTTCAGATCGAGTCTATCAACGGTTAGTTTCTACGTAAAGGGGATATTGAATTATGGCTCATAAAAAAGGTCAGGGAAGCTCAACCAACGGCCGCGACAGTCAGCCGAAATACCTCGGCATCAAGCGCGGAGACGGCTCGTTCGTCAACGCCGGAACGATAATCCTCCGTCAGAGGGGGACGAAGTACCACCCCGGGCGCAATACTGGGCTGGGACGCGACTTCACGATATTTGCGCTCGTGCCGGGCACGGTACGCTTCCAGACGAAGGCCGACCGCAAGTACGTGACGATCGAGCAGCAGGAAACGCTCTAATATTATCCATCGTTTGATTTTGTAGTGGGGGCCCTCGCTGGAGCAGGCCCCCTTTTCTGGTATTATAAGAGGTGAACAGATGAAATTCGTTGACTCTCTGATTATGTCCGTCAAGGCCGGACGCGGCGGCAACGGCTGTATGAGCTTCCTGCGCGAGCGCTTCAAGCCCAACGGCGGCCCGGACGGCGGCAACGGCGGACGCGGAGGCAGCGTTATATTCGAGGCGACGTCGAACCTTCAGACACTCGCCGACCTCGAATACATGCACCACATCAAGGGTGAGAACGGCGACCACGGCAAAGGCGCCGCGAGGAACGGGCGAGCCGGAGAAGACAAGATAATATACGTCCCGTGCGGAACGCTCATTTACGACGCAGAGACGGGCGAAGGCTGCGCCGACCTCGTCGAGCCCCACGACCGTTTCGTCGCCGCGCGCGGCGGCAGGGGAGGGCGCGGCAACCGTTATTTCGCAAGCTCGTCGCGGAAGGCTCCGCGCTTCTGCGAGCAAGGCGAGATGGGCGAAGAGGTCAAGCTGCGTCTCGAGCTGAGGCTTATCGCGGACGTAGGCCTCGTAGGACTGCCCAACGTAGGCAAGTCGAGCATACTCGCCGCGATATCCAACGCACAGCCGAAGATAGCCGATTATCCGTTTACGACGCTGTCTCCGAACCTAGGCGTCATCAACACTGGAGACGAGAGAATAGTTATCGCGGACATACCGGGGCTTATCGAAGGAGCGCACGAGAACAAGGGGCTTGGACTCGAGTTCCTCCGCCACGTCGACAGAGCCAGGCTGCTGGTTCACGTGCTGAGCCTAGAAAGCGGCGACCTTGACACAATAATCGGAGATTTCGAAGTGGTGCGCGGCGAGATGAAGAAATACGACCCCGAGCTTGAAAAACGTCCGTATTTCGTAGCCGGCAACAAGCTCGACGAAGTGCCTGAGGAGTTCATTCCCGAATTGACTAAAGGTCTTTCGGAATATTTTGAGAAAAAAGGCGTCGCCTTCATAACGCTGAGCGCCCTCACTGAAGAAGGTATTCCGGAGCTCGTAAAAAGAATCACTAAGTTCACCGCCGAGCATCCGAGACCGGAAAGCAACGTAAGGCTCTTTGCGCTGGAAGAACGAGCGCCTGAAAAACTGCCAAACCGCAAGCGCATGAAAATACAGATAATAGCGATGCACGGAGGCGGCTACCGAGTCCTTCACTACAGGCTGGAAAAGGCCGTGGAGCGCTACGATTTCAGCCAGGAGGAGAACGTAGCACGCTTCACCAAGCTTCTGCGCCGCTATAAGGTCGAGGAACTTCTCGAGGCGGCGGGAGCCCAGCCGGGAGACCTCGTGAGCATCGGATATAAGGAATTCAACTTTTACCCCGATTACTATCCTGAGGACGAAGCCGGAAGCACAGTTCAGGACGAGGCCTGCGACGACGGTTTCGACCCCGCTGAAGAAGACGCAGATGAATAATATTCCGGAAAATACAGAGGCCAGGAAAATCGGCATAATGGGCGGCACATTCGACCCGATACACTACGGGCACCTCCTGGCGGCCGACGAGGCGCACGCGGCCTTCGGCCTGTCCGAGGTGGTGTTTATCCCGACGGGCCGCCCGCCGCACAAGGCCAATAAAAAGGTCACGTCGCCGGAGGACCGTTACCTGATGACACAGCTCGCTACAGTGAGCTGCCCTTATTTCAGCGTGTCGCGCGTCGAGATCGACAGGGAAGGCAGCAGCTATACCATCGATACGCTGCGCACGCTCAAGGCGATGCCTGAATACGCCGGGACTCAGTTCTATTTCATAACGGGGCTGGACGCGGTGCTCGACATCGTGTCGTGGAAAAACCCTGAAGAAATAATGGCGATGTGCAAATTCGTCGCCGTAAGCCGCTACGGATACACACATAAGAGAATGGAAGAGATACCGCCGGAGCTCAGAGAAAAGATAATACCTCTCGAGATACCGCTGCTCGCCATTTCGAGCACGGAGCTTAGGGAGCGCGTGCGGCGCAGCAGGAGCATACGCTTCATGGTGCCGCAGCCGGTGGAGCAGTTCATAAGAAAAAAATCACTCTATCGGGATAATACGGGGGAATAGGTTTTGAGGCGTTCTGCGGCAAAAACTGTAATACTGGCCATCCTGCTCGGAGCCGTCGCGCTCGCGGCGGGAGTCGGCGCGCGCCTTTACACGGCGTGGAATTCAAAGGGAGAGACGCTGATCGACGAAGCGAAGAAATCGGCGGAGAACAGCGCGTCCTACGACGCCCTCGAAACACAGGGCAAATTCAACATACTGCTGATGGGCGAGGACAACGTGGAGGGCTCAAGGCGGTCCGACACAATACTTTTCATAACCGTCGATATAGACGACAAAGACATTCGCATCCTCTCGCTCCCGCGAGACACACGCGTCATGATACCGGGCCACGGCACGCAGAAGCTCAACCACGCCTTCGCCTACGGCGGGCAGGACTTGATGCGCGCGACAGTGTCCAACTATCTCGGAGAGCCTATACTTTACTACGTAATAGTGGACTACGACAGCTTCCCGGCTTTCGTCGATATGCTCGGCGGGGTAGAGGTAGACGTTCCGAAACGCATGCGCTACGTAGACAGGGCCGGTAAACTCGATATAAATATACAGCCCGGGCTCCAGACGCTCAACGGAGAAACTGCCCTGCAATTCGTGCGGTTCAGAAAAGACGCGCTCGGCGACATCGGACGCATACAACGCCAGCAGCAGTTCCTCAAGGCGATGCTTAAAAAGGCTTACGACCCGCGTGTAATAATTAGGCTTCCCGAGCTCGCGGCGCAGGCGATGAAAATATTCAGGACCGACATGACGACGTCTTTCGCTCTCCAGCTCGCCGGCTTCATTCAGAACGAGGTCGGGCGGGACAAGATGCTCTTCTCGACGCTGCGCGGAACTCCCGCCACCATAGACGGACTCAGCTACTGGATAGGCGACGTGCGCGACGCGAAGCGCTTCCTTAACGCGCCGCTGGCAGAGCTGACGGGCGAACAGACCGAAGCCGAGTCAGGCGACCGCGTTCCGGCTGAAGAGAGCGAATCCGCTCAGACCGCCGGCGGAGCGAAAGCGGCGGAGAATATGATGACAGCCGAGCAGCTCGCCGAGATAGTCAAGTCTATGCCGGAATCCGTAGCGGTGCTAAACGGGACCGGCAAGAGCGGGGTGGCGGGCGAGCTCTCTACGCGTCTGCAAAAAATAGGCGTGGACGTAGTGCATACAGGAAACGCCAAACATTTCGACTACCGGTACAGCAACATAGTCTATCCGTCGGACGCGCCGGAAAGCGTCAAAGAGACGGCGAAGCTCATGGGCAGGCTGCTTGAGATACCGAGCGGCCTAGTGAGGCCCGGACAGCAGGCTTTCTATGCCTCTCTTATAGCTGGACACGATTACGGCCGCATAGTAAAACTACTTGACGAGCTGGTAAAAATCAGCGGCGGGCAATAATTCAATGGAACGACAGAAAAAGGAGATGAAGCCAGCTATGGCGGAGACGAAAAATTTTTGCGCACCATATATGCAGCTTATAAAAGCGCTGACCGACAAGCACGCGCTTGAAGTCACGGCGCACGACCTGAGCGAGGTCTCAGGCTTCGCGGATATATTCATCGTCGCGATAGCGCGTTCCGAACTTCACGGAAGGACGCTGAAGGACACGGCGATGGAGGCTCTGGACGAGATGGGGCTTTCGTACAGAGTGGAAGGGGAGAGCAGCACGAAATGGACGCTGCTTGACGCCGGCGCACTGATCGTGAACATACTGAGCCGCGAAGGGCGCGACTTTTACAGGCTCGATTCTCTTTGGGGCGACGCGCCGACCGAAAGATTCTTCGACGAGGACGAATAATCATGGACTGCATATTCTGCAAATTAAAAGACTTAAAGGACCACGTGCTGGAAAACGAACTCGCGTACGCCGTGTTCGACGTTATGCCGGTCAATCCAGGGCACATGCTCATCATACCGAAGCGGCATGTTCAGAACTACTTCGACATAACGCCGGAAGAAGAACTCGCGATGCACGACCTGCTTCACAAGGGCAAGAAGCTGCTTGACAAGAAATATTCTCCGGACGGATACAACTTCGGCGTAAACTGCAACGAATGCGCTGGGCAGTCAGTCATGCACGTCCACATGCATCTAATTCCGCGCTACAAGGGCGACACGAAATCGCCTCTCGGCGGAGTGCGCGGCGTAATCCCGGAAAAAATGCCCCACATCGAATAGAAAAATACCTAACGTTATCAGAATTATCGGACATGATAAATCCGGCGATAAATTTCGCCGGATTTATCGTAAGAACAAAATGAAAAGCGGTGAAATGTATGAACGACGGACGCATCGTCATCATCACGGGAGCGCCGGGGACGGGAAAAACAACGGTGGATTCGATCGTTGCTGATGAATCGGAGCTCGCAGAATCTATATGATGTATGCACAGCGACGATTTCTACCACTACATGCGCAAGGGGGCTGTACCGCGCACTTACCGGAATCCAACGGACAGAACCTTGTGGTAACGGAGGCTCTTTTAGAATCTGCGAAACGCTTCGCGCGCGGAGGATATGACGTAATAGTGGATGGTATAATCGGACCGTGGTTTTCAGCCCCGTGGACACAGGCCGACGCACTCGGATACGAAGTACACTACGTCGTGCTGATGGCCGGCAGGATAGAAACTATGAAGCGCGCCGTCGGCCGTTCCAAACTGAATAAAAAGACCAATGCCGAGCTTGTGGAAATAATGTGGAAACAGTTCTGCCGTCTGGGAGATTATGAGAGATTCGTAATCGACACGACAAATCGTTCCATAGACGAGACCGTTTCATTAATCAAAGAAAGAATAGATAAAAAGACGCATCTGCAAAAGCTGGAAAAGCTTGCGGCGTTTCTCAACGGCGCTGGCATCATGACGGCGCTGACTTGACGACATCGTTTTTGAAAGCTGGCGTAAATTCTGTTAATGTGCGGAAACAGCGCTGTATTCTGCTATTACGGCGGCCCGGCCAGAAAGGTGCGCGGACACATGGGCTATAAAGACAGGGACCTAAGCTCCGGAAAACCTCTTT
This sequence comes from Cloacibacillus sp. An23, assembly GCF_002159945.1. Classification (NCBI taxonomy): domain Bacteria; kingdom Thermotogati; phylum Synergistota; class Synergistia; order Synergistales; family Synergistaceae; genus Cloacibacillus; species Cloacibacillus sp. An23. Next base: position 109,597 of record NZ_NFJQ01000011.1, read on the forward strand.
TGAAACAACCAATTCTTTTAAGCGCAGGCAAATGGGGAGCGCGTTATAATAATGTCCTATAATTTATGTTATGTTACACAGAACCCCTTTCGGTATTTCCGAGAGGGGTTCTGTGTTGATTATTACAGTATTTTAAAGTAAAGTATTGTATTTTATGATTTTGAAGTCATATAATATTACACATGTTATGTTTTTATCTCGCGCCGTTATAAAGCGTTCTTTATGATCTGCATGAAGCTGTCCGCCTTTAGCGACGCGCCGCCTACCAGAACTCCGTCGATGTCTGGCTGCGAGATTATGCCTCTCGTGTTGTCTGCTTTGACGCTGCCTCCGTAGAGGATTATCAGCTCATCTGCAGTATTCTCGCAGAAGCTCTCCTTAGCCAGTCTGCGTATAAAGCCGCATACTTCTTCGGCGTCTGCGTCGCTCGCCGTCTTTCCTGTGCCGATCGCCCACACAGGCTCGTAAGCTATTATCATTTTGCGTGCGAGCGTATCCCCGTCTATTCCCTTGAGCCCTTCGGCGAACTGTTTCTTTATAACGTTGAAGGCCTTGCCGCCCTCTCGCTCCTCAAGCGTCTCTCCTACGCAGAGCACTGCGACTAGGCCGCATTCTATTGCCGCGTGTACCTTTTTATTGAGTTCTTCGTCGGTCTCTCGGAATATATGGCGCCTCTCGCTGTGTCCTATGAGCACGTGCGTAGCGCCTATCTCGGTTATCATAGGGCCGGAGGTTTCGCCGGTGAAGGCCCCGCTCTTTTCCCAGTGCATATTTTCTGCGCCTATTATTACGGGCGTTCCCTTGGCGGCGTTTACCGCCGTAAGGAGGGACACGGCAGGGACGAACAGAGCTATTTCTTCCGTTCCTTTTGCGGCGGCTTCCAGAACGTCGCCGGCCTCCTTCAGCTCGGCTGTGAATTTATTAAAAAATTCACTTGTCGCCGCCGGGCCGTGGTTCATCTTCCAGTTTCCGGCTATAAATTTCCTGCGCATCTGAAATTCCTCCATTTAATCCAGTCAACATATTTACTGTCAGAAAAATGTTCCCGCTGCACTAAGTCTCTGGCGCGGAAAAGGAGACCTGTCCCACTGCCCTTTCCAGACCATGAATTTCAGGTCTCGTCTTTCTGCGCTCCGCAGCCGCTGCGTAATGTGTAACATTGTGCTTGTCATATAATTTTAATAACGTTAAATATAAAATAAACGCCCCCACTTGTGATGAAGGCGTTTATGTTTGTTTACTTTACCCGATGACGTAAGGCTCGATACCGGGCAGGCTCTTACCCTCGAAGAATTCAAGACTTGCTCCCCCGCCAGTCGATACGTGGGAGACTTTGTCTTCCATTTTAAACAGGGCTATCGCCGCGGCGGAGTCTCCGCCTCCGACCACTGTAAGCGCGCCCTTCGCCGTCGCATCGGCAAGCGCTTTCGCAACCGCTTCTGTGCCCTTCGCGAACGCCGGCATCTCAAAGACGCCCATCGGGCCGTTCCACAGGACCGTTTTTGCTGAGAGTATCTCCTTCGTGAAGATTTCAGCCGTCTGCGGGCCGATGTCGAGCCCCATCTGGTCCTGCGGAATCGCGTCCGCCGGTACTACATTCGACGGGGCGTCAGCCTTGAATTCCGGGGCGACCACGGCGTCGGCCGGAAGTACGATTTTCACCCCTAGCGTCTTCGCTTCTTCAAGCATTTTGCCCGCGAAGTCGAGCTTCTCCGTTTCGCAGAGCGATTTGCCTATCTCGAGTCCCTGCGCTTTTAGGAAGGTGAAGGCCATTCCGCCGCCTATCAGTATAGTGTCTGCTTTTTTGAGCATATTCTCGACGACGGCTATTTTATCTGAAACTTTCGCGCCGCCGAGGATCAGTACGAACGGTTTTTTCGGGTTGTCGCGCGCCGCAGAAAGCATCGTTATTTCCCGCTCGATAAGCTTTCCGCAGAACGACGGTATCAGCTCCGCCGCCGCGCGCGTCGAAGCGTGCGCCCTGTGCGCGGCGCTGAATGCGTCCATTACAAAAACGTCGAAGTCCTTCACGAGCTTCTTCGCGAAATCAGTGTCGTTCTTTTCCTCTTCAGGATGAAAGCGGACGTTTTCGAGCAGAAGCACTTCCCCGTCCTTCCATTCGGCTACGGCTTCGTCAACTTTCTCGCCGATGCAGTCCGGTACGAAACGCACAGTCCAGCCCGTCAGTTTCGCAAGTTCCTCGCCGACCGGCTCTAGGGTATATTTGAGGTTGACCGTTCCCTTGGGACGTCCGAGGTGCGAGACGAGCGCAATCTTCGCACCTGCTTCGCGCAGCGCCGTCAGAGTCGGAAGATGAGCCTTTATGCGCGTGTCGTCGCTGACTTTGCCGCCGGCCAGGGGGACGTTGAAGTCCACCCTGACCAGAACCTTTTTACCCGCAACGTCCGAGGGAGAAAAGGTCTTCAGGCGCATGGGTTACAGTCCTTTTTTGAGGATGTAGTTCGCGAGGTCTATTACCCTGTTGCTGTATCCGCACTCGTTGTCGTACCACGAGAGCAGCTTTATCATCCTGTCTCCCATAGCCATGGTGTGGCGCGGCGCGAATATCGACGAGTGGGTGTCGCCTACGAAGTCCATAGACACGAGGTCTTCTGGCTCGTACTCGAGAATCCCCTTGAGGTACGTTTCCGCGGCTTCCTTCATCGCGGCGTTCACGTCGTCTGCGGTGGCCGGCTTCTCAAGCATTACTGTGAGGTCTACGACCGAAACGTCGGGCGTCGGAACGCGGAGCGCGAAGCCGTTGAGTCTGCCCTTGAGCTCGGGGATGACTTCGGAAATAGCCTTGGCGGCGCCGGTGCTCGTCGGGATGATTGAGAGGGCCGCCGCTCTTCCGCGCGAGAGGTTCTTGTGCGGGAAGTCGAGCGTCTTCTGGTCGTTGGTATAGGCGTGGACTGTGTTCATAAGTCCTTCTTTGATTCCGAACTTGTCCTGCAGGACCTTGCAGACCGGCGCGAGGCAGTTCGTAGTGCACGAGGCGTTGGAGATTATGTTGTGCTTCGCGGGGTCGTAAATCTCTTCGTTGACGCCCATGACTATCGTCGCGTCGTGGTTCTTCGCGGGAGCGGAGATTATGACCTTTTTCGCTCCGGCGGCGATGTGTGCCGAAGCCTGGTTCGCGTCGGTGTAGCGTCCGGTCGATTCGATAACGAGATCCACCCCCATTTCCTTCCACGGGAGTTTCGAGGGATCGGGCTCAGCGAGCGCCTTGATACGGTGACCGTTTACTACAATGTAATCGCCGTCGACAGTCACTTCGCCCGGGAAACGGCGGAATACCGAGTCGTATTTAAGCAGATACGCGAGCGTAGAAGGCGGAGTAAGGTCGTTGACCGCGACTATCTCAAATTCGTTTTCCTTCCCGTTCGTGAAGAAAGCGCGTAGCGAGAGGCGTCCGATACGTCCAAAACCGTTGATTGCAACCTTATACTTGGCCATAACAAAATACCCTCCTTATAGGTATATCTTCGTTATATTCACCGGGGAGGGACAAAAACGCTTTTATCCCTCCCTCGGTGATTTTGACGCTTTTTTCGCTGTCGGTCAAACCGCCGGAAGTGGTGTGAAGCCGAAGTTTTTCTTAAGCTTTACTCTTCCGTTTCAAGGTCTTCGTGGAGCACGCGCAGAAGCTCGCCTAGAGCCGCGGCGCTCAGCACGTCGCCGTGCGGGCGGTACGGCATCATTCCGTCGAAAAGCTGAGCCACGCCGCCGAGGCATCCGTGGCGCAGGTGCGACGTGAAGGGACGGATGAATATCCATCCGAGGTCTTTTCTTGTTGGATTATATTTCAAATAGGCCGTGATAAACTGCCCGAGGAGCCATGGCCACGCCATTCCGCGATAGCAGGCTTTGATGCGCTGGTCGAGGCGGCCTTCGAAGCGCCCCTTGAATTTATCGTGGCGCGGATCGAGCGTGCGGAGCCCGTATGTGGTATACAGCTCGTTCCAGCATAGGCGGATCACCTTCTGCGCCGTCTCGGGCGAGAGCGGACTGTATGGCAGCGACGCCGCGAGTATCTGGTTCGGCCTGATGGAATTGTCCGTTTTGAAAGTCTCTGGGTCTACGCAGTCGTAGAGTCCGTTCATGTCGAAGCTCCAGAAAGTGTCGTTGAAGGACTTCGCGCACTTCTCCGCCGCGTCTCCGTACTGCTTGTCTCCGGTGAGCTGTTCCGCGGTCTTCAGCGCGTTGTACCAAAGCGCGTTGACCTCGACGAGGTAGCCCTTGCGGGTCACGACGGTTTCGCCGCCGGCGACTGCGCCCATCCAGTGGCGCGCGGTGTCGGATACGGTCAGCTTCAGCAGCATGTTGGAATCGCAGACGATGTCAAGCTGCGGAACGCCGTTGAGATAACGGTCGACGATTTCCTGAACGCCCTTGGCGAGCGCGGCGGCTTCGCAGCCGGCGCCCTTGACGTGGGCGAGATATTTGCCCACGGCGTAGACGAACCAGAGCCCGTTGTCCGCTCCGCCGTTCTCGAACGAACAGCCGCACGCCGAAACGCGCTCCGGCATGACCCAGCCGTTTTTCTCGGCGGCTGTCAGCCAGTATTTGAGAGTCTTGAGCGCGGCTTCCTCGCGTCCGGTCGCCAGCAGAAGGCCCGGCAGCGCTATAAAGGTGTCGCGCGGTTTCGTATCTACTGACGGATAGCCGGTGTATATCGGCGCCACGCTGTCTTCACGGTCGTCGACGAGGTGGTACGACGAGACTATCATGTCCTGCTCCGCGCTGTTGTTGGCGGGGATGTTCGCCTGTTCGAGGATATCCTCGAAGCGCGCCGCAGCCTCGCGCTCCATCTCTGCAAGCTGCTTCTCGGTGAAGCTTTGCGGCTCCTGCGAAAGAACCACGTAGAGGACGTCTCCTTCCGAAAGCTCGTTCGAGATTAGTCCGGGCGACCAGAGATGGTCTACGGACGGCGTGTCGATGCGGTCGTCCTGCTCGTAGATGAGGTTCTCGAACCAGAGCGGCTTCAGCGACCACGTGCCGGAAGTGGCGGATACGCGGCTCGTGTGCCCCTTGCCGGTGATGCTGATGCTGTGGGCGTTGTCCGAGGACACGCTGAAGTCGGCGCCCTTCGATTCTGCGCATACCGAATCGCTGAGCCTGTGCGCCACGAGCGGGCGCAGGTCGAGGCGCACCTTGTCGGGAGCCGCGAGAAGTTCGTATTTAATTACCGTGCATTCTTTGCCGCGCGGCATAAAGATCGATTTTTTCAGGAGGATGCTGTGTATTACGAAGAGCATGCTCGGATATGGATTTCCCTGATATTCCTGAAGGTATCTGTAGCCGTCGGGATAAACCAGATCCTTGTATCTATTTGTCGAAAGCTGATATTTTTTGTTGCGGTCGAACAGAGTTTCTTCGATTTTGCTGACGAGGACGGAGTGCTGCTTTTCTTCTCCGTCCCTGACTACCAGAAGACCGTGTTCCCTTCTCGTGTTGGCACCTATGACCGTGGAGAAGCCGTAACTCCCGCGCCCGTTCGAAATCAGGAACTCTCTCCCGGCGCCTTTGTCGTAGGTGTTAACGTCCGCTTTTCCTAAGTACATTGGCATCATCCCCCTTTAGTTGCGTCTGTAGTAAGTGTTCTAACTTTCGCCATCTATATTCTACCGTACTTTTGCTAATTGGTCTCGGTAAAGTTTGCCCAAGTTCTTTCAAAGATATGCTTGGATTTCGTTTTCTAGCCGCAATGAGTTCGAAAAGCGGTTCCGGAAGCGTCTCGGTTATGCCGAGCTCGTCCATGCGCCGTATCAGCTCCATCTGTCCGCGCGCCGCCTCTATGCTTTTGTTGATGTTCGCGGCGTCGCAGTTGACGAGCTTGTTCGCGTGGCTGCGCATCGAGCGGTATATCGCCGTCTCCTCAAGGCTCAGCGCCGTCTTTACGAGCCCCATGCGAGAGAGCAGCGTTACTATCTGCTGCTGGTCGCGCAGAGTGAGCTCCCGGTATGTGGCGCGCTTGCGCACTCCGACGGTGAAGCCGCAGGACTTCAGTATCGCCTGCAGGCGCTCCGCGGAGCCGTTCGCCGCCTGCGGCCGCATGATGAGATAGTATCCCGCCTTCGGCATGTAGAGCGCGCCGCAGCTTCCGAAGAGCCCGCGCACCCAGCCCCAGTTGCGAGTCCGCTTCGCCGCCGAGCGAGTGGCGGACAGCAGCTCCGCAGCCTGTTTTTTGTCGGCGGCGAATACTATTTTCCCCTTTCTCTGCGTATCGACGAGCCTTATGCCCTGCTGCCCTTCGGCGCGCCCCGCGAAGCATTCGCTCCACAGCCTCATAAGACGCCTCACGGCGAAAAGCCTCGGCGAGAGGAAGAAGAGCTCTTCCCCGCGCGCGCGGAAAGGAAGCCCGTCCATTATCCCTGCGGCTTCGTCGCGCCCCTGGCGTTCCGCCTGCGCCGCCCCCCATTCGTCCCATATCGTCCTGTTTAAGCTTTCCATACTAACGCCTCAGCTTCTTCTGTTGCCGCGCACGATTTCCATTATCGTCTCGGAAAGGTGCTTGGCGTTGTGACGCAGATATTTCCCGTTCTTTACCTCGCAGTAATCGCCGTATATTATCTCGCTGCCGAGCGACTCAAGGTAGTTCTCTTCCTTCGCGGAGAGGTAAAGCGGCTCCGCGCCGATCTTCGCATAGCGGCTGACGAACTCTTCCGGGATGGCCGACTGGTTGGCGAGTATATAGTCGGGCACGGTTCCGAGGACGCCGGCGATCCAGTCTACGTGCGCGACGATGTTCATCCCCTCGGTCTCCTTGGGCTGAGTCATAAGGTTCGCTATATAGACTATCGGGACCTTCGCGTCGCGCAGCATGGCCGCCGTTTCAGAGAGGAGCAGATTCGGCATTACGCTTGTGAACAGGCTGCCTGGGCCGAGCACTATTATCTCCGCCTCAGAAAGCGCCCGCTTGACGGCGTCGAGCGGCTCCGCGTCTGATGGTTCTATCCAGAGTTTAGCCAGTTCCTTTCCGTGGTCCGATATTTCCAGTTCGCCGGAGAGAAGCTCGCCCTCTTTCGTCTCGCCCTTGAGCACGACGTTTTCCGTAGTGACGGGAAGCACCTGCCCGCGTATGGCTAGCAGCTTGTTGAGTTCTTCGACCGCGCGCTGAAAGTCCCCCATCATTTCGGTGGTCGCCAGCAGGATGAGGTTGCCGAGGCTGTGCCCTTTGAGCTCTCCCCTGTCGAAGCGGAAATTCAGCAGACTGTTGAGCGAGCTGTCGTTCTCTGCGAGAGCGACGATGCAGTTGCGTATGTCGCCAGGCGGCAGCATTCCCCACTCCTGCCGGAGCCGGCCGGAGCTGCCGCCCTCGTCCGTGACGGCGACCACCGCAGTGATGTTGCGAGTGAAGCCTTTGAGCCCGCCAAGCAGCGTCGAAAGCCCGGTGCCTCCGCCGATCGCGACTACGCGCGGACCAAGCGAAAGACGGTATTCCATCGCGTTGGTGATTATGCGGCTTTTTGAATGCTTCGCGCGGCGCAGCCGCAGCCGCCGCGACGATGCGAGATACACCGCCGCCCCGCCCGCCGCGAAGGCGGCTATAAAGACGATGAAAAATAGGACTCCGTTCACCGAACGCTGCCCTTGTCTATGTCGCGGTGGTTGACGACGACACGCTTGCCGGACGCCGCGACGGCGGCCCCGACTATTTCGGCGACCGCGACGGAGCGATGGCGTCCGCCCGTGCAGCCGAAGCATATATGGAGCTGCTTCTTGCCCGTTTCACAGTAGACCGACGCCACGTAGTCGAGCAGCGGAACCGCCATGTCGAGAAATTTTTTCAGAGACGGGAAGCCGTCGAGATACCTTCTGACGGCTTCGTCCTTGCCAGACAGCATATGCAGGTCGTCGACGTAATTCGGATTCGGAAGAAAGCGCACGTCGAAGATATAATCGGCGTCCTGCGGAGCGCCGTACTTGAAACCGAACGAGCTGACTATCACCGATGGCTCGGCCACCGACACTCCAGTGGCCTCGAGCACCCTGTTTTTAAATTCGGGCAGTTTGAACTTGCTTGTGTCGATGACTATGTCGGCTTTTTCCATGATCGCCGACAGCATTTTTCGTTCCTCGCGGATGCCCTGAAGTATCGTGCTTTCGTCCGCGAGCGGATGGCGGCGGCGCGTCGTCTCGTAGCGGCGCACGAGCGCTTCGTCCGATGCGTTTACGAAAAGCACCTCGGCGTCGACTCCTTTGTCGCGCAGGCGCTCGACGACGCAGCTTAGGTCGTTGAGCAGCTCCTTGCCGCGGACGTCTACGACGGCGGCTACGCCGTAATTCACAGCCGCCGGATGATTGCCGAGCACATCCATAAGCTGCGGCAGCAGCGCGGGCGGGAGGTTGTCTATCGCATAGAAGCCCTGGTCCTCAAATACGTTGAGCGCCGAGGACTTCCCCGCCCCCGACATTCCTGTGATTATGATGCAGCGCTTTATCTCCTTTTTCCCATCCAATTCGAATCATCTCACTTAATGCGGCGCAGCCGTAAATAAGACCTGTCGCGGCCTTTAAGCGAATTATAACAAATCCTGCGAAGTTTCGCGAAAAAGCGGCGGCTCGGGGCCGTCGGGGCCTAAGCCGCCGCCTCGGAACGCCGCCCTACCAGTCGCGTTCCCTGACGGCGTCTTCTGCGTCTATGTCTATGCCGAACCAGTCCAGTACGTACTTGACGGTTACGCCGATACTGTCGCGCGCCACGGTCTCTATTTCGCTGCCGTTCTCGTCGAACTCTTCCTGCAAATCGTTGATGGCGAGCGTCATCTCGTCGAGCTTCGCCTGTATGACTTCTTTGTCCCTCTCTCCGCTTTCAAGCAGCGCGATGACGGGCGTGATGCAGTCCTTCACCTTGTCTACTAGGAAATTCGGATAATAGTCATCCTCGACCATATCTTTGAGCAGAATGTAGTTTTCGTCGAATTTTTTCATCGCTGTGTCCCTCCTTAATATTCTATCTTCAGCGTCACGCCTGGAAGCGCGACGCCTTCGCTGCGCGTTATCGCGTGCTTGTCGTCCGCGGAGAAACCTATCGTCTCTCCGTCGTTAAGCGTAACGTCGTACTCGATGACGTAGGCCGCCATGCTTGAAAGGAAGTTCTGCACATCCGACGGCTCCGCGTCCGCGTCGAGCACCTCCATCTCCTCCTTGCCGAAACATCCCATGCCGTAGGTGTAGCCGCAGACTCCGTGCTTGCTTCGGTAGAGGCCGAACCATATTAGGTTGAATACCGGGAACATGCCGTCTTTCATCATGTCGGCGAATTTATAGAAGAAGCTCGGCTCAAAGACGGTGCCGCTCGTGTAGATGCCCGTCGCATATTTCTGGCGGCAGCAGCAGGCGGCCAGCTTGACGTAAAGCTCGCCGCGCTCGACGAGGCTCGCCTCTTTTCCAAGGACTGTAACCATTATGTGCGCCTTGTGGGCCTTCGCGGCATCGACGGCCTCTGGCCACATATAGTTGTTTTTCGCGTTTTCCTCGGCTTCGCAGTCGGGGACCGGCACGGACATGAGGCTCGCGGCGGCTATCATGTCACCTAGCTGGAATACGAGCGCATCGCCGTGTATTTCATCGCCTTCGTCTTCCGCCGCGTCAATGTCCCATTCTTCTTTTAAATCACGAATGAGCTTCGCTTTATCCCATTCAGCCTCGGAAAGAAGCACGAAACCTACAAAAGCCCCGGCCTTTTCCTTGCCTTCCTCGGCGATACGCGCCTGCTCCATCCAGTAGGAACGTATCATCTCGACCATCTTCGTCGCTTTTTCTACCGCCGTCGATTCGTCGTACTCTTCCATCTCGCTGTAGACGTGCCCGCAGTGTTCCAAGCCGCCGCCCTCGTAGCCGCCGCACACGCCGAGCAGCCAATCGCCGCCGGCTTCACGCCTGTACCTGAACATGTAATAGATCATGCCGTGCAGCTCGAAAGTGCCGGCGCACTCTATTTCGGCCGGCGCCTGCCCAAGCTCGTGCGGGTGTTCGAGCCATTCGATCATGGACTCGCGCGCCGCCTGCATCTGTTTTTCGTTCATCGTTGCCTCTCCTTTCATATTTTGCCAAGTTTTAGGAATGGAATTCAATCATTACGCCGCAGACGACGAGAAGACAGCCCGCTGCGAAAAAGAATATCCGCCGCCCGCTTCTGCCGAGAAGATGCGAACGCGGCTTACCAGCCGGGTCACAGAGCCGGCTCCAATTCAGCGCCGCGCCCACGGCGAAGAGCGCGCCCGCCGCCGCGCAGACAAAACCGAAGCATTCGCTTATGAATCCGGAAATAATATCCGCGTCCATGTACTCTCCTACTCTTCGTCCTCTTCCCCGCCGCCGTCAAGCTCGCGGAAATTCAGAGATTCTCCGTAAGGGAGCGTGAGGAATGGCATTATATCGGGGTCGTAGTTGCAGATTGTGTTCAAGTCGCTGACGCTAAAATTGTTCCAATCGTCGAGATACTCTTCGTCTTCGTCTCCGGCGAGGAACCACCAGCCGCTGTTCCAGCCCTCGTCGCAGCGCGGCGGCTTCACTCTCTCGCAGTACCCTATCTTGCAGCCGTCTGCTAAAATCCTGTCGCTCGCGCAGCATTCTATCGAGCCATCCCAGTCTTTGAGCAGCGGTTTTATATCCTCGGCTTTTATCGCGAAATTCTTATCCGGCCTCTGATTTTCGTCGAGCGCCTTCCACTGCGCGTAGCGCCTGTCGATTAGCGCCGCCATATCGCGGTAATAGTCCTCGCTCCACGGTGCGAAAAGATATGCCGCGCCGCCGAACTCGTCGCTCTTCGCGAGCTCCTCACCGAAGTGCGCCGCTGCATGAGCCTTCACGTCCTTGAGATAGGCGTAAGGCGTGGCGCGGCTTCCCCAACTGTACCACTTCGCGAACTCAGTCCCCTCATGGTTGAAGTAAATCAGCGAAAGTTTGCCGCCGACGTCCGCGTCGTCGCGCATGAAAGCGCGCAGGTCCGTCGCTTCGCCGCTCTTCACCGCAGCGATTATATCGCCGTGACGGCGTGTGAAGGGATTGCTCATTAAATCGTGTTCTATACTCCAACGCAGGTATATCGCCAGATGATTATAGGCGGCGAATTCATCTACGGGCAGTTTCTTCTCTTTTATAATCTTGATATATTCTTCCGCCTATTCCATAAGCGCGTCGTCGTGAGCTATCTTGTCCGCGTCGGTTACGATGTTCAGCCGTTTCGGATCTATCACCTCAAGCTGTTCGTCGGAGCATTTTTCCAGAAGTTCGTCGACGCCGTGTTCGAGCTTGTAATCTATCTCCTCTTTATAGAGCGGAATAAGCTGGTAAAAGTTCACCTCGCCGCCGTCGGCGAGTTTGCAGACGTAGGAATCCTCGCCGAACACGCCGGGCGAAAGCAGCATCGCGCCGCAGAGCTTCGTTTCCTCGTTGAAAGGCTTCGATTCGTCGCCGGAGTCTATCGTGTGCCCCCATCCGAGCCATGTGTCTCTATCTCTCAGCGGATAGCGCGCAGTCCACCTTAAGAGATGGACGGGCCACATCCATTTGTCGTCGCGCATAGCCTCTTTCGTAAGTTTCCAGTCCGCGGGAAGATTTATCAGAAGCTCCACGCGTTCCAGCTTCTGGTCCGCAAGCTCCTGCGGGACGTTCATTTTGTGCGCGCCCATGCCGAGGGTGACGAGAGTGTAATAGTTATGCTCTTCGCGCGGCGGTATGACGCAGACATCGAGGTGTATGCCCTCCGACGCGACTTCGTGCATAACTTCGTCGTAATCGCCGAAGTATTTAGCAATGTGATCCTGCACCGCGTTCCAGTCCGCGTCGCCGTATGTCTCCAGTGCGGGCGCATCTTCTCCGTCATCGGCAAGGAATTCGCGTATGCTCTCTATGAGCTTCTTCGCGTTTTCGTCGCCGGGAGCGAGCTCCAGCCACCGCTCGGCGTATTTCAGCGCTTCGGCCTCGCGTCCGTCCGACATCCACAGCGCGTAAGCCATGCGGGAGTTCCAGAACGGCTTGTCCTCGCCCTCCGCGCGAATAGACTCGAAGATGCCTATGGCTTTGTCCAGCAGTTCGCAGTCTACCTTGTCTGCGTCGCCGTCAGGACGCTCGCAGTGCGGGCCGAGGACGGCGATGTTGCTGTAGGCGCGCCCGAGCAGGAGCGTCAGCTCGTACCCTCGCTCCGCCTCCGGTACCGCCTCTATCGCATCGACGCATTTTTCAAACTTGTTTTCGTCGTTCCATCTAGCTATCTGTTCCGCCAGTTTTTCCATATTTTTGCCTCCCAATTTGTGAAGGATGCTTCCGCCGTCGATCATCGGCCGTCAGGCAGATGGCCGCAAAACGCAGCGTATTCATGGTGTAGAATTATTTCCCTGCCTCGCCAAATTGTACCCTTTTCCAAGGGCTTTCGGCGTCGCTCAAAAGGTTTTGAGCTTTTGTCATTATGCCTATCAGCGTCATCCCATAACCGGACCACATGGCCCTGCCTATAACGTAATCACTCGCCAGTTCTTCCCATGAAGAATAGAATTTCCGGCATTCTGCGAGCGCGCTGTTGATACAATGCCACGCCTCTTCTTCTGAAATATATCCGGCGTCGAAGCAGCAGCGTGTGACGAGCACGAAACGTCCCATATCCCATGCCGTTATGGAATGTAAGGCTAGCTCTTCCCGGCTTGCTAAAAATTTCTCTTCTATGAGTTCATCTATTGAGCCTCGTAAATTTTCAAGAAATTCGTCCGCCCGCTCACGTTCGTCGTCTTCCAGTTCGTCGCAGTTTATTATACCGGCTTTGCCTGAAGCGGCGTCCTTTATCGCATCGAAGAAGACGCGGTGTCCTCTGCCGAAAAGCCACTGCAGCGTTCCGACGGCGGATTCTCTGTCCTCTATTCCGTAATAGTCGGCTAAATTTTCTTTTATGCCGTCGACGTCGGAACCGGTAGTCAGGCTGTCGCAATAGTATCCGGTCTGTTCTGCGTTGATCGCGCCGACGTTGATCGCTGTAAATTGTTCCTTTGTGAGGTTTTGCGGCACCGGGTTTTTCTTATAATGTTCGTTGTCGAAAAATCTCGAAAGTTTTCTAAAAAAGCTCATTGCAAATACTCCTTATGTTAGTTTAAAAATATTTTTAAGACATTCATCTGTTCAAGGCACGTATGTATTTACGACGCATCAGCCGTAGCCGTCGTTTTGCGTGATTATTTCAAACAAACAGGCGCTTTCGCCCATTTGTTTTAATGATGAAACGAAAGCGCCTGTTGGATAAAAGACCGGTAAGACACGAAAAAATCGCGGCGTTATACGCTCATTGCGCCGCGTTGGTTGGTTGGTTGGTTGGTTGGTTAAGGATTACGCGATTCATCGCTTTCGTCAATCCCCTTTGCCGGGCGATTTCGCCGATATTAAAGCAGAAATTTCAGCCGCGCGCAACGGCCTTATTAGAACGGCGGCGTTTTCAGTGTTCCAGCAGCGCTCGCGCGTGTTCCAGCGCTTCTTTGGATTCTTCGTCGCCTGAGAGCATCCGCGCTATCTCGCGCTCGCGAGCCTCGTTTTTGACTTCCGATATTTCCGTGTCGTCTCCGCTTCGCTTTACGACGAAGTGCTGGTCCGCCATCGCGGCTATCGTCGCCTGGTGGGTTATCAGTATCGTGCGGCAGCGCTTGGAGAGTTCTCGTAGTTTGTAGCCGGCGAGCAGCGCCGTTTTTCCGCCTAGGCCGGCCTCAACTTCGTCGAAGACGAGCGTCCCGGGCAGTTTGTCGTCGCCTGCCGAGAGCTGAACTGCAATTAGTATGCGGGACAGCTCTCCGCCGGAGGCGTTTTTGCCCACCGGCAGAGGCTTCTGATCCGGCAGGGCGAGGGTGAAGCAGACGTTTTCCGCGCCGTTCGAGCGTACGCGGTCGAGCGGCTCTATTTCTATGCCGAAGGCCGCGTATTCCATGCCGAGCTCGCGGAGGTGTCCGTTGACGGACGAGGCGAGCGACGCGGCGGCCTCTTTGCGGCGCGCGCGAAGCTCCATCGCGAGGCGCGAGGTCTCGCGGCGCAGTTCCGCCGCTTCTTTCTCAAGCGCTTCCAGCTCTTCGCGGCTCTGTTTGAGCCATTCTAGCTCTTCCGCGGCGCTCCGCGCGTATTCGAGCACTGAGGCGGCGTCTGGTAGGGAGAGCGCGCGCTTTATCTTTCTGAGCGCGCCTATTTTTTTTTCGAGGGCTTCTTTCACGTCGCCGTCCCCGTCCTCCGCGTCCCGGCATTCAGAGGCCAGCATCGCTGAGAACTCCTGAGCGCCGGACAGCATCTTCTCTATGGCGGGACGCCATTTTTCCTCGTGCCCCTCCGCCGCCGCGTAAACGTTCTTCGCCGCGTTTTCGAGCCGGTCAAGCAGCCCGTGCTCCGGGTCGTTCATCTGTATCAGGGCCGCCCGCAGCTTTCTGGCCGCTGTTTCTTCCGCTTCGATTCTGGCAAGCTCCGCCTCCCACTGACGCTCGCTGTCTCCTTCCAGTTTCAGCGCCGCGACCTGCCTGATGACGGACGGAGCGTTCTCGCATCGTTTCTCGCCTTCGCGACGTCTTTTCTTTATCGAAACGATTTTTTTCTCAGCCGCGAGCGCGGCGGCGAAGGTTTCGTCAAGTTTTGTGAGAAGCGCCGCGGTTTCTGCACCGCCGCACGAGTCTACGAGCTCAAGCTGGCGTTCCGGCTCAAGCAGGCCGAGCTGTGCGAACTGGCTCTGTATCACTATGTTTTGTTCCATCGCTTTCACCAGAAGCGCGAGCGGGACGTTCTGCCCCTGCAGCGTGCAGCGCCCCTTGCCGCTTCGCGAGAAGGTGCGGCGCGCGATCAGCGACTTGTCCTGCGGCTGAAGCCTTTCGTCCAGCCCTTCTATGCGCTCGGAAGTGAGCACGGCCTCAGCCTCGCACGAATCATCGGCGCTCCTGATGTGGTTGGTCTGTGCGCGGCGTCCGGAGATAAATTCTAGGGCGCGGACGAGGCTGCTCTTGCCGGCTCCGCTTTCCCCCGTTATCACTATGAAGCCGCCGCCGAACGCGAGCGACGCGCTTTTTATCCCGCCTATCCCGCGTATGGAAAGCTCTTCTATCAAGCTAATCGCCTCCGCCGCTTATGCCGTTGAAGCCCCAGCGCAGTTTTTCGCGCAGCAGGTCGTAGTAGCTCCTCCCGTTGAGCTGGATGGTCTGGACGTGGACTTCGGGATCGAGCATCGCGTGCAGTTCGTCTCCAGGGAGCAGTTCGTAACCGAGCTGGCCGTCCTGCGTAAGCATAAGGCTGCGCGCGTCGCCCTTGGGTATAACGACCGCCCTGTCCTCTCCGCTCAGGATGACCGGACGCGCGTAGAGCGTGTGCGCGCATATCGGCGCCACTATCATGCACGGCACGTGGGGCGGCACTATCGGGCCTCCCGCGGAAAGCGCGTAGGCCGTCGAGCCGGTCGGCGTGGATAGGATGAGTCCGTCCGCGAGGAAGAGCGTAAGCGTCTCGCCTCCGACCTTGACCTCGAGGTCTGTGACGCGCGCTATACTGCCCTTCGATATGACGAAGTCGTTGAGCGCGTGAAGCTCGTGGACGAGCCTGCCGGAGCGCCAAACCTGCCCCTTGAGCAGGTGGCGGCGCTGAAGCGTAAACCGCCCTGCGATTATCGACTTTATGTCGCTCTCGGCGGACTCCGGGCTTCCGATAGCGAGAAAGCCCAGCCGCCCGAGGTTGATTCCGTAGAGCGGTATCTCGTGCCCGAAGGTGTAGCGCGCGGCGCGCAGGAAGGTTCCGTCGCCGCCGAGGATAACGGCGAAGGAGGCTTCTTTGCGCCACGTCTCGTCGTCGAGCCCGGGGATGGATATCGCCGACGACTCGTGAGGCGGGAAGAGGAATTGTATCCCCGCCTCACGTCCCCAGTTCCAAAGCCGCCACGCCATTTCTATGGCGGCCGGCTTCTGGGTGTTAAAGAGCAGTCCTATTTTAGTCATGTCCTTCATCGTTCGCATTGCTCCTCCGATTCGGGTGCTGGGCGGCGCGGAGGTGCGCCTCCTCCACTATTTTATGAAAATCCGGGCGAGGTGCGTTTCGTCCGGCGGTTTTATGCCGCAGGAAAAACAAAAACTCTATGTTGCCTTCCGGGCCGCGTATGGGCGAATAGTCCGCCTCCTCGAGCGAAAGCCCGGTCTGACCGTCTATGAAGTCCGCCACTTCGTTAAGTATATCCTCGTGCAGTTTGGGGTCCGTTATAACGCCTTTGCCGACTCGCCCGCGTCCGGCCTCGAACTGCGGCTTCACGAGCACAGCTATAACGCCGTCATCATTCAGCAGATTTTCCATAACGCCGAAGAGCAGAGTCAGAGATATGAAGGAAGCGTCGGAGACTATAACGTCGGCTTTTTCTCCGTCTATCATCTCGAGCGTGAGATTTCGCGCGTTGGTGCGCTCCATGACCCGGACGCGCGGATCGCCCCGAAGCTTCCATGCGAGCTGACCGTAGCCGACGTCTACCGCGTAGACCAGACTTGCGCCGTTCGCGAGCAGTACGTCGGTGAAGCCGCCGGTTGAAGCCCCTATGTCTACGCAGCGCTTGCCGCGCGCGTCGATCGGGAAACGCTCGAGCGCGCGCAGGAGCTTGTAGGCTCCGCGGCTGACCCATTCTCTTTCAGGAGCGTCTATCACTATTCCGGCGTCGGAGCCGACCATCGAGGCCGGCTTGCGTGCCTCCGCGCCGTTAACCCTGACGCGTCCCTCTTCGATTAGGACGCGCGCAGCGGTGCGCGACGGCGCGAGCTTCCTGTCCGTTATGAGCTTGTCCAGGCGTACCAGTTTTGCGCTCATTTTCTCACTCCGCACAGGCGCATGATATTTTCGACGGTAAGGCCGCACTCATCCCACTGTTCCGCGCGCGTCGCGTGTGGGATGAATCTGTCCGGCACGCCGGCCGAGGCGAAATTGCACTTGATTCCATGCTCCTGCATAAGCGCGGCGGCCGCTTCTCCGACACCGCCGGCGAGCGCCCCCTCTTCCGCCGTAACGACCGCTCTGTGCGACGCAAGCAGCGGGAGCAGGCCGTCGGCGTCAAGCGGCTTTATAAACCTCAGGTCTACGACGGTCGGCTGCGTACCGGTCTCCACGGCGATCGCGCCGGCAGCCTCGAGCATGAGCGGGATCGTGCTTCCCACTCCTATCAGGCATATGTCCGAGCCCTCGAGAAGGACTTCGCAGCGTCCCCACCGCGCCGGAACGCTCCCTTCGGCCCGGGCCAGCGCCCGTTCGGCCTTCCCCCTCGGATAGCGTACCGCCATCGGGATTCCGCGCGCACGCCACTCTTCCACAAAGAATTCCAAATCGACGGCGTCGCGCGGCGCGGCGAGCGTCATCCCGGGCACGGCGCGAAGCCACGGTATATCCAATATCCCGTGGTGCGTCTCGCCGTCTTCGCCGACGAGTCCCGCGCGGTCTATGCACAGCAGTACGGGCAGTTTCGGCAGGCATATATCGTGCGCCACCTGGTCCATGGCCCTTTGCAGGAAGGTCGAATAGATGCAGACCGCCGGGCGCATGCCTGCCGCCGCCAGTCCGGCCGCGTAGACGAGCATATGCTCCTCTTCTATGCCTGCGTCGAAGAAGCGCTGCGGATAACGCTTAGCGAAGGTCCCGAGCTTAGTGCCGTCCTTCATCGCGGCCGTCCCCGCCATTATCTTCGGGTCCTTCTCCGCCGCGGCGCATAGCGCGCCGGCCATGACGGAGCTCCAGCTTTCCTCGCCGCCGGGCTTTTCCGCCGGTGCGTCTACCTTAGTCATAGGCCCTATCCCGTGGAAGAACGAAGGGTTTTCCTCCGCCGCCTTGCAGCCCTTGCCCTTCTGTGTCAGCACATGGATAAGCAGCGGCTCGTCGTAATGGCGCGCGAGGCGGAAGACCTCCTCCATCTCCGTTACGTTGTGCCCATTGAATGGTCCCCAGTAGCTTATGTTAAGCTCTTCGAAAATATTAGTCGGCAGAAGAAGCGACTTCAGTTTCAGCTTTATCTGCGAAAGAGCCTGATGAACGCTCTCGCCGTTTTTGCGCCCAGCGCACTGATATTTTACGTAGTCCTTGAATTTTTTGTACGTCGGGTTGACGGCGAGCTTCGCAAGATGCGACGCCATGCCGCCGACGCGCGGGTTTATCGACATTTTATTGTCGTTGAGGACGATTATGACCTTCGACTTGACGCTCGCCATCGCGTTGAGCGCCTCGAAGGAGACGCCGTTGAGCAGAGCGCCGTCGCCTATGACGGCGACGACCTCGTAATTTTCGTGCTTGAGGTCGCGCGCTTTAGCGTAGCCCATCGCGGCGGATATCGACGTGCTGCTGTGGCCCGTCGTGAAAAAGTCGTAGGGGCTTTCGTCCATGCGCGGAAAGCCGGCGATCCCTCCCTTACGGCGCAGCGTCGGAAAGCGGTCGAGACGCTTCGTCAGCAGCTTGTACGCGTAGCTCTGATGTCCGACGTCGAAAATTATCTTGTCCGAGTCGGGGTTGAACACGCGCAGCAGCGCCACTGTCAGCTCGACGGCTCCGAGCGACGAGCTCAGATGCCCGCCGTTTTTGAGCGTCACGTCTAATATCCGCTCTCTTATTTCGGCGCACAGCGCGCCCAGTTCTTCTTCTCCGAGTCCGTAGAGGCCTCTGAAATCCCCGACGGAATCCAATAGGTTCATGCTTTATATTCCACCAGTCGTTATTTGCTTCTGTGCACGAGATATTCAGGCAGGAGCATAAGGAAGTCGTCCTGAGGCAGAACCCCATCAAGCGCAGCCCTCGCGGCCTCCGATTCCTCCGCCGCCATTTCGCGCGCGCGTTCAATCCCATAGACCGTTACGTGCGTCAGCTTGCCGTCGCGTTCGTCCTTGCCAGGAGTTTTACCGAGCTCCTCGGCCGTGCTCGTCACGTCAAGTATATCATCGACTATCTGGAACGCGGAGCCGAGATGCGCCGCGTAGTCGGCATAACGCGCGAGTAACGTTTCTTTCGCGCCGCCGAGCGCAGCGCCGGTGAGGACCGCGGCCTGGATCAGAGCGCCGGTCTTAAGCTTCGCGATGCGGCGTACATAGTCCTGCTCTCCGGCGGCCTTAGCCGCGTCTATGTCGAGCACCTGTCCGCCGCAGACTCCTGACGGGCCTATCGCCTTCGCGAAGATGTGCATCGCGCGCAGCACGTTCTTCGGCTCTATGCCGGTGAGATTCGCCATAGGAAATTCCAGAGACTGGACGAAAAGCGCGTCGCCCGCGAGCAGAGCCAGCGTCTCGCCGAACTTGGCGTGGTTCGACGGCTTGCCGCGTCTCATATCGTCGTCGTCCATACAAGGAAGGTCGTCGTGGATCAGCGTAGCCGTGTGCAGCATCTCAAGGCCGAGCGCCATAGGCATGGCCTTTTTTTCATCAACGCCGGAGCGCTTCGCCGCGGCTAGGCAGAGCGCCGGACGCAGCCGTTTGCCTCCAGCGCGCAGAGAATACTCCATAGACTCGAAAAGCTCCGACGGAACTCCCTCCGCACGCGCCGGAGCCGTCTCTAAAATGTAGTCCTCAAGCGCGAGCCTGTATCTTTCAAGCTCGCTCTTCACGAACGAACGAAGGCCGCTATTCATCGCAGCCATCCTCCTCCGCCGCGGGCTGAGCCGCTCCGCATTCCTGCGAGAGCATCGTGATTTTTTTCTGAGCGTCTTCGAGATAGGCGCGGCATTCGCGTACTAGCCCCACGCCCCTTTCATACTCCGCGAGCGCGGAGTCGAGAGAAAGAGAATCTCCTTCGAGGTCTCTGAGTATTTTTTCCAGTTCGGCCATTTTTTCAGCGAAATTCATAAAAACGCTCCCTTTATCTTCATTTGTTTGAGCTTGCGCTGTTGCCACTTTCCACGTTGCTATGATACAATGTGCGGGTTGATTGTTTCAAGGTAAACAAGGGGGGAAACAAATGTCAAAGTTCTGTGACTGCTGCGGCCGCGGGCCCGTTACGGGAAACGCGGTAAGCCATTCGAACCGCCACACGAGACGCCGCTGGCTCATCAACATCCAGAGCGTCAGAGTTGACGTAGGCGGAGGGGAGACCCGCAAGCTCCATATCTGCACCAAGTGCCTCCGTTCCGGTAAAGTACAGAGAGCCGTGTAATACGGCTCTTTTTTTATTCCCTTTCATCTTGTTCATAGCACATACGATATTTTCCATCTATCTGCCTCTCGCCTCTTCGAGCAGCTCTCTCGCGCCATCTTCGTCCACGAGTATCTCTCTCGCGCGCGCGCCGTCCGCCGGGCCGACTATCCCGAGCTGCTCCATCATGTCTATGAGCCTCGACGCGCGCGAAAATCCTACGCGCAGCCTCCTCTGAAGACCGCTCGCCGAAGCTATGCCGGTTGAGAGAACCGTCTCAATCGCCTCTTCAAGCAAGTCGTCGTCGAAGGTGCCGCCTAAAGCGCCGCCGCTGCCGCCAGCGCCCTGCGCCTCTATCTCGATGAACTCCGGCTCGCCGAAGGTGTTCGTGATGTAGCTAAGCCATCCCGCGAGGATTTTTTCGTCGATCCACGGCGACTGTATGCGTATAGGCTTCGGATGCTTCGTAGAAAGGAAGAGCATGTCCCCCTTGCCGAGCAGCTTCTCCGCCCCGGCGCAGTCGATTATCGTGCGTGAGTCGGCGTTGCTCGGGAGCGTGAAGGCGACTCGGGCGGGAATGTTCGCCTTGATAAGCCCCGTTATTATGTTGACAGACGGACGCTGAGTCGCAAGCATGAGGTGTATGCCGGTGGCGCGCGCCATCTGCGCGAGGCGGCATATATACTCCTCGACCTCTTTAGCCGCGGTCATCATGAGGTCGGCGAGCTCGTCCACTACTATGACGATGTGCGGCAGCCTGTCTTTCGGCAGTACCTTCTCATTGTAGCCCTCGAGATTGCGCACGCGCAGCTTCGCGAAGGTCGTATAACGGTTCTCCATCTCGCGTATCAGCCAAGCGAGCGCCTGTACCGCCTTTTTGGGGTCGGTGACGGGCGGTGTGAGCAGGTGAGGCAGCTTGTCGTATACCGCCATCTCTACACGCTTCGGGTCTACGAGTATCATGCGAAGCTCCTCCGGCGTGCGTTTCGAGCAGAGGCCGACGATGCAGGAGTTCACGAAGACGCTCTTCCCGGAGCCGGTCGTTCCCGCCACTAGCAGGTGCGGCAGCTCCTCGAGGCCGACGATTACGGAATCTCCGTTGACCGCGACGCCGAAAGGCAGAGGAAGCGCAAGCTTGGTGTTCTGAAAGCCGTCGTCCTCTATGACGGTGCGCAGCGGTATGCCGCGCCGCTTCGGGTTCGGTATCTCTATCCCGACGTAGGGTTTGCCCGGAATAGGCGCTTCTATCCTGAGGCTCGGCACCGCCATGGCGAGCGCTATATCGTTCGCCAGCGCGGCCACCTTGCTGACTTTTATGCCGGGCGCGAGCTGTATGCGGAACTGTATGACGGTCGGGCCTACGAGTATCTCGGCGAGGTTGGACTCGATACCGAACTGTTCGAGCGCGCGCACTATTTTTTCGCCGAGCGGCCGCGCCTTTTCCTCGTCCATCTCGCCGTCGCGCGATTCGCTCGGCCCGAATATCTCTATGGGCGGCGGAAATATTCCTTGTTTTACGTGCCGCGCGCCGCCGTCCTCGAAGCTGAAGTTCGGATCCTGTATCGCAGGACGAAGCGCCTGGTCTCCGGCGTTCTTAAGCGATTCGGGATCGTTGTAGTCGATTCCATCTTCGTCATCTGAATCCACGCCGGCGGCGTACCGCGGCGCGCCGGAGCGCTCGGCCCGCACGCGCGGCTGCGCAGCCCGCATATCCGCCTCTGGCTCTTCCTCATCGTAGTCGAAATAGTCCTTGTCGCCGTCGAAATCGGATATGTTCGGCGCGTCCCTTTCGTCTTCATCGTCGTCGTCATACTCGTCCATATAGCCGCCGCCATCGTCAGCCTCCGCTTCCGAATCACCGCTTTTCCCGCGGCGGAGGAAGGAGAAGCCAGGCATCGTAAACTTAGGCAGTTTTACAAACGACAACAGATGTATATTGAATGACAGAAGCGTCAGATATATCGTCAGCAGCCCGGCCAGAACGGTCCCCAGTATCCCTGTCGATCTGTATATGGCGGCGCTGATCCCGAACCCGAAGCCGCCCGCCGACAGGAACGGGAACGCCGCCGTCCTCTCGCCTCCGGTCAGCCTGTTCAGTCCGAGAGTCATAGAAAGGAAGATAAATATGCAGAAAACGCCGCACAGATGACGCCACCAGCCTTCCATTGACAAGCCTGCTATAAGCCGGACGGCGGTATAGAGCAGAAAAAGCAGCGGGATTATCACCGCGCCGCCGACGGCTGAAAGAAGCCAGCCCGCGATAGCCTCGCCGGCATCTCCCGTCCACGGGGTATAGAGCGAAGCGATCACATACAGCGTGACCAGCGCGGCTACGATGTTGAAAATTCTAAGAGCTGTACGAAGCTCGCCTAATATTGCTCTTATGTCGAACCCTTTCATCTTCGCCTTATCTTTCTGCGGGATTTTCTTTCTGCGTCTCGGCGGCGAAGGTTCCTGCTCCCTCATGCTTCGCTGCCTCCGACAGTGAGCCCCTCGATCAGCATCGACGGCTGCCCGTCGGTGACTGGCACGCTCTGTCCGGACTTGCCGCACATTCCTGGGTCCATTACGAGATTGTCGCCTAGCGCGGAAATGTTTCTGAGAGCCTCAGGGCCGTTGCCGGTCAGTATAGCGCCGCGCACGGGCGAGCCGAGACGGCCGTTTTCGATGAGATAGGCTTCGCTGACGTAGAACACGAAATCACCGGACGTCGGGTCGACCTCGCCCCCGCCCATCTTTTTCACGAACAGGCCCTTTTCCGTGCGTTCGAGCATCGTGTCTATATCGTCGCGGCCAGGCATGAGATAGGTGTTGCTCATGCGCGGAACCGGTACGCAGCGATAGGATTCGCGCCTTCCGTTGCCTGTGAGAGGGAGGCCGTAAAGCTGCGACGAGAGCACGTCCGTGAGGTAGCGTTTAAGCACGCCGTTTTCAATGAGCACGGTACGCTGCGCCGGCGTTCCCTCGTCGTCGAAACGGTAATCTCCGTAGAGCCCATCGGTGAGGGGCCCGTCCACCATCGTGACGCTCTCGTGAGCGACCTTTTCGCCTATCATACCGCGGTATGTCGAATAGTCCTTTTCAACGATGTCGGCCTCCAGTCCGTGTCCGCACGCTTCGTGAACTATCGTGCCGCCAGCCTCTCCGGCCATCAGCACGCGCATCTTTCCCGCCGGACATGGCTTTGCATCGAGCATCAGCAGCGCGCGGCGGAGCGCGGCCTGCGCGAGCTCTAGCGGCGTCGCGCCGTTCCAGAACGATTCCTGCGGCAGAGTCATACAGCGGCGCTCCGAGCCCGTCTGCACGAGCCCGCCGCGTTCCGCTATCACCTGAACGGCGAACGACGTATAGCAGCGCTCGTCTTCCGCGAGCGTTCCGTCGGGCTTTATGACGAGTACTCTGCGCCGCGACACCGTATAGCGGTACGACGACTGTCTTATGTATGGAGATTCCTTCTTTATCGCCTCGTCTATCTCGCGGAAGAACGACGCGTCCGGCTGTGCGACCGGAGGTTTCGTGTTTTCGATAAGGACGCCCTCTGGCGCGGCTCCACCGGAAAGGCTCAGCCCAGACATTTCAGCGCAGCGCTCGAAGGCCGGCGCTACCGACGCGGCGCTTGCGCCCGGCGCGTGGGAGTAAAAAGTCCTGCCTCCGACGATTATACGGCTGCCTGAGCCGTCCGCGGTCGATGAAGACGTCTCGTCTATCTTGCCGTCTTCGAAATGTACGGAATGGCCTTCGCCGCTCTGTACGTATATATCGGCGTACTGTGCGCCGCTTTTGACGGCCTTCTGCAGTTTGTCCAGAAAAAAGTCAACGCTGCTGTTCATTCTTTTATTTCTCCAGTCCCTTCGTCGCAGTCTTCATTCTCTATTGGAATGCCTTCGTCCCGCAGCGCGTTCATAAGGCTCAATATATACTTTTCCTGTTCGACGGGGGTGAAAACGGTTATCCTGCCCGCCTTCGCGTCGTCCGTCTGGAGGAAGCCTATGCCTTCGGCCGCGTCTATTATCCAGCTTATATAATATATGTCCTTGTGCGGAACTGTAAATCTCAGCGCTTTTATCTCGGGCTTCACTTCACATGCTCCTCTGTTTCGCCAGGTGCTCGCCGTATGTCTCGCTGAAGACGTGCCGCCCCTTGCCGTCGGCGAAGAAGAAAAGATAATCGCTCTCCTGCGGCGCAAGCGCGCTCTTCCATGAGTTTTCCGACGGAACGCATATCGGCCCCGGCGGCAGCCCGTCGTTCCTGTACGTGTTGTATGGCGAGTCTATCTCCAGATCCCTGTAGGTGAGCGCCGTCTTCTTGACGCCGCGCTCAGCCCACGAATATATTACCGTCGCGCAGGACTGCAGGCGCATCTTCTTTTCTATACGCTTCAGGAAAATCCCTGCGAGTATGGGGCGCTCATCCGGCGACGATGCTTCGCCCTCGACGAGCGAAGCGAGCACTCCGCGCGTCTGTACTTCCTTCGCATCCGCGTCCTCCGGGATGTCCTTCCCTACCCTTTCGTACCACAGCCGCGATGCCGATGCGATGAAGCTCTTTTCAGCGCCGGGACCCGGAGCGACGAAGTACGTCTCCGGCAGCAGGAATACCATCCGTGCGCGCGGCTCGTCAGGCAGCCATTTTCTGACCGGCTCGTAGAAATTTTCCGCGTCGGCCATCGCAGCGCAGAAATCAGACGCGCTCACGCCGTCGCCGGTGAAGAGCGCAGCGAGGCGTTCAAAGCGCGAGCCGGGTATGAGCGCCGCGCTGTTTACCACAGGCTTCGCCTTCTCGAGCTGGCGCGCCGTTCCGCCCGGCGTAGAACGGCGCAGAGTATAAAGGCCCGGTTTTATCCTTCTGTCGAGCCCGGTACGCGCCATCTCGCGCACAAGCGCGCCCGCGTCGTCCACGACTCCCGCGTTTTCCAGAATCTTCGCCGCCGCTGAGGCCGACGCGCCCGCTGGTATGACGGCCTCGATCCGGCGAAAAAACTTATCCGGCATATCGGGATATTTGTACGGGATATAAAAACAAAGAAAACAGTACGCCGAAGCGGCGATTATGCAAGCTAATGTGTCGGTGATCCTGTCGTTCAAAGCCAGCCCTCCTGAGCGCTCTTCACAGCGTTATTTATTATATATGAAAACTGACTGATTGTGAGCAAAATTTTAAGAAGCCGTCAAAGCGTTTGTTGGCCCCGCCTCTCGCGCCCGTATTGACATTGACGGTGCTTTGGCGTATAAAAGTAAACCAGTTGATCCTTTGAGTACGGGGAGGGGCCGCCGGTGTCATACAGCGCATATTCGTCGTCATGCTGTCCGCAGCGTCTCTCTTCGTGGGGAGGCACAAGCCCCGCGCGCCCGTCTCAGAGCGAATAGCAGATACGCGCCGCCTGCGGCGTCGAATGCGGAAGCAACGTTTTGAGACTGGAAGAGTTTCTTTCGGTCTCTTTTTTATTTTATAGGGAGGTCTTTATTTTGAGGAAATATTTGCTGACTCCTGGACCGGTCGAGGTGCCGCCGCCGGTTCTTGCGGCCGGTGCCGCTCAGATGGAAAGCCATAGGTGCGCCGCGTTCTCATCTCTTTTCATGGGAATTTCGGAAAAGCTCGGGAGACTTTTCGAAAGCTCCTCCCCCGTCGTTATACTCCCGTCCTCGGGCACGGGTGCGCTTGAGTGCGCGGCGGTCAACTTCCTCGGCGCCGGCGACAAGTTCGTCTCTCTCTCGTGTGGCGCCTTCGGCAAAAGGTTTCGTGAAATAGCGCAGCGCACGGGAGCTGAGGGCGTATTCGCCGATTATCCCGAAGGCTGCGCGCCTGCTCCCGGCGACGCGGCAGAGCTGCTTCGCGCGCACCCTGACGCGAAAGCTCTGCTTATCACGCACAACGAAACCTCGACTGGGGTGACTGTGCCGGTCAAGGATATTATCGCAGCCCTGCCAAAGGAGCGCCGCACGCTCGTACTCGTCGACGGAGTAAGCTCGGTCGGCGCGATGGAATGCTTCCCGGAGCAATGGGGGATCGACGTGCTATGCACGGCCTCGCAAAAAGGGCTGATGACGCCGCCGGGGCTCGGATTCGTCTGGCTGTCGGAGCGCGCGCTCGCTGAGCTCGACTCACGCCGGTGTCCGAGCTACTACTTCGACCTCAAGCTTCATCTTAAATATATGAAAAAAGATTCCTACGAAAACCCGTACACGCCGCCGGTGTCGCTCTACTACGCGCTCGACGCGGCACTCGGCGTGATACTTCGGGACGGGGCGCGCTCGTGGTTTGCAAAGCGCCGCCGCTGGGCCGGCGGTTTTGCGTCGGGGCTTGAGGGCATGGGCTACGAGCTTTTGGTAAAAGACCCCGCTCTGCGTTCCGCAGGCGTTACGGCTTTCAGCGCGCCGGGCGGCAAAAGCGAAGCCGTGCGCGCCGTTCTTTCACGGATGGGACTCACGACGGCGGGAGGACAGGGAGGCCTCAAGGGGAAGCTCATACGCTCCGCGCACTACAGCGACTGGGGAGAAACCGAACTTAAGGAAATACTCGGCGCTTTCGGCGAAGCGCTGAAAGAAACGGCGGAATAAAGCGGCAAAACCGCCGTAAAAGTTGACGACAGATTGGACGGCTGAACGAAATGGGTAATAAATGGAAGGTCCTTGTAACGGAAAAGGTCGGAGAGGCGGGGCTGGATATATTCAGAAACGCGCCCGAGGTCGAGCTCGAGGTGGCGCTCGGCCTCACCGACGAAGAGATAATAGAAAAACTCGCCGACGCGGACGCTATACTGACGCGCAGCGGCACGACGATGGACGAGAAAAAAATAGAAGCTGGACACAAGCTCAAGGTCATAGGCCGCGCCGGAGTCGGCGTCGACAATATCGACCTCCCTGCCGCCAGCCGGCGCGGGATAATAGTCATCAACGCACCGAGCGGCAACACGCTCGCCGCAACGGAGCTGACGATGGCCAACATGCTCGCCGTCGTGCGCAGGGTGCCGCAGGCGTGCGCATCTCTCCATGAAGGCAAATGGGACAGAAACAAATTCACGGGCCGCCAGCTCAGCGGCAAAAAACTGCTCATTATCGGCCTCGGGAGGATAGGCAGCGAGGTGGCTAAGCGCGCGCGGGCCTTCGGCATGGAGGTAATAGCCTACGACCCGTACATCCCGCATACGAAGGCCGACTCGCTCCACGTCGAACTGATGGGCGACCTCGAGGGGGCCGTATCGCTCGCCGACATGGTGACGATACACACGCCTCTCACCGAGGAGACAGCTGACATGATAGACGAGAATATGCTGCGCGTGTTCAAGCACGGGGCCTATCTCGTGAACTGCGCGCGCGGCGGCATCGTGGACGAAGCCGCGGTAGCGCAGGCGGTACGCGACGGGCGTCTCGAGGGCTTCGCGACGGACGTTTACAGCGCGGAGCCGCTGAAGCCGGGCCACCCGTTCCTCGCAGAAGACATAGCCGGAAAGATCGTGATAACGCCGCACATAGGCGCGAACACAGTCGAGGCGCAGTCGGAAGTGTCGCGCATCGCGGCGGTGAACATGCTCAGCGTGCTGCGCGGCGAGCCCTACAACCACGCTGTCAATCTGCCCTTCCTCGAGCAGGCGCTCAATAACGACCAGCGCATGTACCTCAGCCTCTCGCGTAAGATCGGCCTGCTCGCGGCGAAGCTCGCCCAGGTGCGTGGCTCCGCCCCCCACAAGTGCCACGTCACGCTGCGCGGCCCGCTCTTCGACGACGAAGAGAAGCGCCTCGCCAACAAGCTGCGCCCCTACACCATCGCCGTGCTCAAGGGGATGCTCGAGGTAAGCATAGGCACGCCGGTCAGCTACATGTTGGCGCCGCTGCTCGCCAAAGACCGCGACGTATCCATCGACGAAAGCTACGGAGAGCCGCGCACTTACAAGAACACGATAGAAGTCGAGCTCGAGACCGCAAAGGGAACCGTTTCACTTCTCGCGACGATAACAGAAGAAGGCCGCCAGAGAATCGTCCGCGTCAACGACTACTGGGTAGACTTCGTACCGACCGGCAAGCTGCTGATATTCCAGAACCACGACCGCCCCGGCGTCATCGGCAAAATAGGCAGCATATTAGGAGAAGCCGGAGTCAATATCGCGAATTTCGCGCTCGGGCGCAAAGAAGGCAGCGGACTCGCGCTCGGCGCGCTCGAAATCGACGGCGAGACGGACGACAGCCTCAACGGAGAGCTCATCAGAAGCGGCGACATGGTGTGGGTCGCCACCGTAGACTTCACTAAGGCGGGGTAAAACATGAGATTTTTCGTAATACGACACGGCGAAACTGCGTGGAACGTCGAAGGACGTTTCCAGGGCCAGCGCGACACCGAGCTGAACGAAAAGGGGCTCGTGCAGGCCGCGAAGCTCGGTGGGCGCCTTGCCGGACACAGGTTCGATGCGGTGCTCACGAGCCCGCTCGCACGCGCGAGGAAAACGGCTGAAATAGCGTCGTCGAAGTGCGAAACGGGTGAATTTAACGAGATTCCGGCCTTCACGGAGATAAACCACGGCGACTGGGAGGGCATGCTTTCGACTGAAGTCGCTGAAAAATGGCCGAAGATTCTCCGCCGCTGGCACACTGCGCCCGAGACGGTAAAAATGCCGGGCGAAGGCGGCGAGAGCCTCGAGGACATAGCGCGCCGCGCCGTTCCGGCGATCGAGGCCGCCGCAAAAAAATACAAGGGCGACGTGCTCCTCGCCTCGCACGACGCCGTCATAAAGGTATTGCTCTGCCATTGGCTCGGCGCCCCGCTTTCCAGCTTCTTCAGATTCCAGATCCCGAACTGCAGCATCACGATAGTCGAGATGAAAGACGGATGCGCTCCGCGTATGAGCCTGATGGGATACGCGGAGCACCTCGGCGGGAGCTTCGAAAGCCCTGAGCAAAAAGGGCTGTAGTATAATAAACGGGAAAAATTACAGCAATAAGCGAGTGATGGAGAAATGCTTGGAGCTCTCGTAGGCGATATAATCGGTTCGGTATTCGAACGGGCGCCGCACAAAAGCAAAAAATTCGACCTTATCTCCGCCGGCAGCCGTTTCACAGACGACACAGTCCTTACCGTTGCTGCGGCAGACGCGATACTGCACGGCTACGGCTACATGGAGGTGTTCAAATATTGGGGACGCTGCTACCCGCACGCTGGGTACGGCGAACGATTCTTCAGATGGTGCCTTTCCGACGAAAGGGAGCGAGGCGAGAGCTTCGGCAACGGCTCCGCGATGCGAGTCTCCCCAGTCGGTTGGGCCTATGACACTCTGGACGAGGTGCTCGCCGAAGCGAAAAAGAGCGCAGAGCCCAGCCACAACCACCCCGAAGGCATAAAAGGCGCTTCGGCGGTCGCCGCAGCCGTCTTCCTCGCGCGCACGGGAAAATCCAAGGACGAGATAAAGGATTATATAGAAAAGGAATTCGGCTACGATTTAAGCCGCACGATAGGCAAGATAAGGAAAAGTTATAAATTCGACGCGACCTGTCAGGGCAGCGTTCCCGAGGCCCTCGTCGCATTTTTAGAATCCGACTCATTCGAGGACGCGGTACGCAACGCCGTCTCCCTCGGCGGCGACTCTGACACGCAGGCATGCATAGCCGGAGCCGTGGCGGAAGCTTTTTACGGCCCGATAGACGATAAATGGGCCGCGCTGCTCAGCATACTGCTTCCGCAGGAGGCGTTAAAAGTCGTTGACGAATTCAATAAGAAATATCTCGGTTCGCGATACAATTTCTTCTCGTGCGCCGTCGAGGGGAGCTGCGGCACGCCGTACGAAAGAGAGCTCCCCCGCTCCGTCCTGAGAATCGCGCCGTCCGAATGCCGCTGGTGGGTGCGCGCGCCGGAGACCGACGACGAGGTGTGGGCGTTCGTACATGAAGGGAGCCGGAAGTCCGGCGCGGCGATATATTTCTGCACAGGCTCGTCGGTGGTCTTCGATTCGCTTTCCTTCGGTTCCGTCCTCGACGCCTTCATAGCGCTCAACCGCAACGGCTTCGACCTATACTTCGAGAATTATTCAGAGGGCGGCGACGGAGTATACGGCTACGGACTGACTCCCCCGCGCCGCAGCTTCGCGATAGACGAGCATCCGCTTTTCTCTTACGGCGGACGCTGGAACTGACGCGCCGGCATTGAATATGTAAAAAAAGGGAGCGGCGAAATCATGACCGCTCCCTTTTTTATAGTGAAAATTCTTAAATGAACGCCGGTTCGAAGAACAGGTCGTTCTCCGCGAATCTCGAAAGGCGGAAACGATGCAGATCGACGAACGGTTTTTCGCCGAGCAGCAGCTCCTTGCACACACGTCCGCCGGATGGGCCGAACTGAAGACCGTGTCCGCTCCAGCCGCAGTTGACGAGAAGCCCTTCAACGGGAGTCCAGTCTATTATAGCGTTATGATCCGGCGTGTTGTCGTATGGGCCGGACCACTGGCGCACGACGCGGACGCCGTTGAGAGCCGGAATGCGCTTCATTACGCTCTTCGTGACGCCCTCGAGGAACTTGGCGCTGTTCCCCGCCTCCGTCGTATGCGGCTCGTCCTGGTCGTCCCGCCCGAACATAAACGTGCCGTTCGGACACTGCTTGAAATACGCCCCGTCGTCGAGGCACAGCACCATCGGACAGTCGAAAACATCGACCGGCTCGGTGATCAGTATATTATGACGCTCCGGGTAGACAGGAAGCTCCACTCCGACGGTCGCCGCAAGCGGAGTAGACCACGGCCCCGCCGTGAGCAGCACCTTCGGCGCGTGCCACTCTTCCCCGCTCTCGGTGACTACTCCCTTTATCTTGCCGTTTTCTGCGAGCAGCTTCGCCACAGGCGTGTAAGTCCTTATCTCCGCGCCGAGCCTGCGCGCCGCGTGCCCGTAGGCCATAGTCAGAGTCTGCGGGTTTATATGCCCGTCCTCGCCGCAGAAGGCGGCTCCAAGTATCCCGTCAAGCTTCAGATAAGGCCATCTTTCATGTATCTCTGCTGGGGTCAGCATAACTGAAGGTATGTCGAGACTCTGCTGGAGGCTGACGTTCTTTCTAAGCTGATCCATACACGATTCGGAATACGCCACCCACATATATCCCCACTGCGTGAATTCAAGCTTCATTCCGGTGTCGAGTTCCTCCTCGAGAGTCGGGAATACGGATAGGTTGTACTTCGCCATACGAAGGTTGACCTCGGTTCCAAAATGCTGGCGCAGTCCGGCGGCTGAGCGCCCTGAGCCGCCCGAAGAAAGATATTCCTTCTCGAAAAGCACGGTCCTGACTCCGGCCTTCGCAAGCTCGTAGGCGGAGGACGCTCCGTGCACTCCTCCTCCGACTATAATGACATCGGCAGTTTTTACAGTCATGTTTTCTCCGCCTCCTATTCGCCTTCGCCGGCAAGCAGCTTTACTTTTATCGGTTTCACGGGCGGCCTGATGACGCCGGGACGGACGTCCGCTATCGGCTTCCCCGTCGCTTTGGCGAGCTCGCGCAGGATGATGTCGCGGCAGCCACGTCCCTGGCACGGCCCCATTCCTACGCGCAGTATCCTCTTAAGTTCGTCGAACTCGGTATAGCCCGCCGCGATCCATCTGCGTATTTCGTCTATCTCTATCTCTTCGCAGCGGCATATCACGTTTGCCTTCGCCATTTCAGCACACCACCTTTATCGCGCGTATGTCGTCGTATTTGTCTTTCGGTATCGCGACGCTCACGACGTACGTCTTGTCCTTGGACGGTTCGGTTACCGCTACGACTTCTCCGTCCGCTATCTCCGCTCCGTCTCTGCCGAGGCATTTGACGGTCTGTCCCTTTTCTGGGAGCGGGAGCATTTCGTACGGGAGTTTTATCACGGCTTTGTCTTCCGAGTATGTCAGGTCTATCACGAAGCAGGCGAGCCCAGGGCATCTCGATACGCATATGCCGCAGCCGGTGCATTTCGCGTAGTCTATTTTCGGCGTGTCGTTTATGTCTTCAAACGGAAGTACGGCTCCCG
>NZ_NFJQ01000012.1 GCF_002159945.1 Cloacibacillus sp. An23
AGCGCGCGCATAATGAGCGCTTTGACAATTACCGCGCCGATGTCCTGCAAGAGGCCGAGCATTGCGTCGCTGAGCGACTCCGTGCCGCGGATGGCGCTCTCGAAGGCGCTGCCGATGCCGGATGGCACGTTATATAGTGATTCTTTGGCGCTGTCCCATGCGGCGCTTGCCTGCTGAGCCGCGGTAGGATATTTGTTCATCGTATCGTTGAGCGCTGCGAGCTCTTCGTTCGCCATTTTTACGACGAGCGGCATATCCGCATACTGCTGTTTGAGCTGCTCAAGCGTCGCCTTGTACTGTGCCGCGCTGACGCTGCCGGACTCGTAACGCTTCTTGATGAGGTCGAGCGAGTTCGAGAATTCTTCGCTTCCAATATTTTGATACGCGGCGAACCACGCCTTCTCGTTGTCCGTCCAGTTGAATACGTCTTTCGTCTTCAGCCCGAGCTCTTCGATTTTCTTAGAGAGGATGTCGAGGTATTCGGTGTTCGACATGAGCCCCTGCGAGTTCTCCCAGCCGAGGCCGGAGAGATATTCGCGGTCGGCACGCTCGTAGACTTCGGCGAGCTCCTTCGCGGCCTCTTTCTGTTTCTCGATGCGCTCGAGGACGCGGCCGGCGTTTTCGGCGCTGCGCTCCGCGTTTTCGCCGAGTATGTCGAACTTGAGATCCGTGACGGCCTTCCAGTCTTTTGATAACGTGGGCAGTTTTGCCTGCCACCTGTCGAGGACGGCGAGGAATTCGTTGCCGTCTTTGCCGAGGTACTTCATCTGGTCGCGTATGTTCTCGACGAGCTTCTCGGCGGCTGATTTTCCGCCGGACGCCGGAGTTGACGGAGTTCCTCCTTTTGGCGAAGAAACGCCTTTATTGACAGACTCTTCCAGTTTCTGGCGCTCCATGAGGAGCTCTTTTAACTTTTCAATGCGGGTCTGCAACTCTGTACGCTTCGCTTCATATTCCTCCGTGTTGAAATTTTGCCCGGAGGCTTTCGCGAGCGTATCCTGCGGCAGAGCTACGCCTATCTCCGGTATGAGCAGGCCGCCGCCGTCGTAAGTCTCTTTCGCATTCCATAGCTCCATAAGGCTGAGCTTCGCGCTGAGCGCTCTTTCTTCAAGAGCGGCCAGCTCTTTACCTGCGTCTTTCAACGCCCTTTCAAGCTGCGCGGCATTCGCGCTGGCAAATTCATGATTGACGCTCGCGATGGCTTTCTGCGTTATTTCCGCCTGTTTCGCAGCGTCTTCCATACGCTCTTTTAAGACGAGCCATGCGGTGCCGCCAGCTATGAGCGCCGCCCACCCGGCAGGGCCGATGGAAGCCATAAGCGCCTTCATTGACGCGCCGAGGCCGAGAGCCGCCGCCTTCGCGAAATTCATCGCGCCGCCCGCGGCTCTGACCTGCACTTCGGCTAAGACGAACGCGCGAGACATCTTGGAAACTACGGTCGTAGCTTCGCCAATCATGAGATAGCCGTTTTTTACCTCGGAGCTTACGCTCTTCCATGCGCTTGCCGCTTTGCTTGCTATAGGGATAACGCCCGCTATAGTCAAGCCGGTGGTCACAAGCGCCTTCATATCATCGTCGACGAGGTTGGTCGTTCCGCTTAATTCGGAAAACGCGAGGCCGAGCGCGGCGGCGCCTCCGGCTATCGGAGCGAACGCCGCGTATGTTCCCGCCGCGGTCGTCGCTGTTTTCAGGAGCGCC
Organism: Cloacibacillus sp. An23; assembly: GCF_002159945.1. NCBI lineage: Bacteria > Thermotogati > Synergistota > Synergistia > Synergistales > Synergistaceae > Cloacibacillus > Cloacibacillus sp. An23. The sequence continues at coordinate 1,699 of NZ_NFJQ01000012.1, forward strand.
GGGACAAGGACTCCTGTCAGCGCGGAGCCGAGGGCTATGACGCCTGCCTTGGCTGAATCAGGGACGAGCTCGCCTATCGCCTCGCGGAATCCGCTTTCCTTTACCTCCTGCGCGAAATCTCCGAGCCACGACGTGGCGCTCGCGAGGCGTTCCTTCAGGTCAAGCTCTTCCGTTATGCTGTCGCCGATCTCGCGCATGATTACGGCGACGGAATCCTTCGCGTTGCTGAGCTGCTGCGGAATCTCGTTCGCCATCTCTTTCATCATGCCGCCGTAGCGTTTTTTCATGCCGGACAAGAGAGCTTCTATTGCAGCCTGTGAAGAGATAAGCCCCTTCGTTGTCATGTCCTGCACTTCCGCCACGGACTTGCCCATTTCCTCGGCGAGGATCTGCCACGCGGGAAGCCCCGTCTCGGAGAGCTGCGAAGTCATTTCTTCGGCGGAGAGCTTGCCTTTGGCCTGTATCTGCCCCAGCGCGCGGGTAATGGCGTCGATGCCTTCCTGCCCCTTGCCGAGCGCCATCGATGCGTCTCCAACGGTTTCAAGTATGCCGATAACTTCCTCGGCCCGGAATCCGAACGCCTGCAAGCGGCGCGAAGCGTCGACGATCCCGTTGAACTCGAACGGCGTCGATGCCGCGAATTTTTCCAGGTCGCTGAGATGTTTCTGAGCCGCAGCGGCGCTGCCGGTGAGGACTTCCATCGATTTGCTCGCGACCTGGAAATCCGAGGACATCTTGACCGCGGCGGCTCCGGCGACGCCAAGGCCGGCGGCGGCGTATTTCATTTTTGCAAGCAGTGCGTCGGACAATTTCAGCGCGTTTTTGCCGAAGGCCACGTCAAGGTTCCTGTTCACGCTGCGGCTCATCTGCTGAACGGAGCTCGTAAGCTGCTTCATGGCCTTCGCCGCTCTTGTCACGTCGGCGTCTATGGTTATCGACGCTTTATTGCTTGGCATCGCCCCCCCGCCTCCTTTATATTCTCAAGCCTGTATTTGTTCGCCTCTTCCGGCGTCATCACGCGCCCGCCTTCCCATTCGCCGCAGAGCTTCTCTATCGACGGCGGTTTCCTGCCCTGATAGAGCGCTACGAATACGGCGAGCTCCGCGCGCTCGCGCCTCGCAAGGTAGTTTTTGTAGTTGTACGCATGGATGAGGTCGGACAGCTGGCCTCTGGTGACGTGCCAGAGGTCTTCGTGCGTCAGCCCGAGCGGGCCGAGCGCCATTAAAAACATGGACTGCCGTTCTTCTAGGCAGTCCCTTCCGCGTTTTTTGTTTCTTCGCCTTCGGCGGCGGGCGGCATGATACGCAGAACGAACGAGTTGGTAAGCTCGCCGATAACGTCCGCATACACGGCCGGATAATCGCCGTCGGCCTGATCCAGTATCGCGCCGGCGCGTTCGAGCGTCATGCCGCGGTGGTTCGCGAGCAGCCCGGCCCAGAATATGGCGCGGGTCATGCGCAGGTCCAACACGCCGTTTGAGATTTGCTGCATGACGGCGCTGAGCGGCTGATGCACAGTGTCCTCAAGCAGGCAGACCGCGTTGAGGCCGAACTCGATTTTATAATTTTTGCCGTTTATCGTGATTTCGCGCATGAGTGTCCCTCCTATGCTCCCGTCTGCGCGGTGCTGTCTACGTCGCCGCCGGCGACGAATGTGACGGACGCTTCAACGCGGCCGTCGACCGAAGCCGAGTAAGAGAGGCCGGTTATGTAGGCCGGTATCTTATCCTGCGGCTTCGACGCGCCGGTGCCGTCGGGGCGGTAGAAGATGTATATAAGCGTGTCGTCCTTCTGGGCCCCCTCGATGAGCTGGAGCGTCTCGCTCTCGGGGTCTACGATTATCGTAAACTCGCCGCGCGCGTCTCCCTGTCCCGGGACGTACTGTTTGTTTTTGTCGAAGACTCCGGTCACGTCCACTTCGGTTTTGCTTTTGTCGTAGCTCCAGCTCGCGAGGGCTTCGAGGAGGTCGGGCTCGCCGACTCCGTCTTCCGAGACCATGAGCTGAGCGTTTTTTGCAAGCTGTCTGGCCATCACTCAATCCTCCTATCGTAATATCGTATCGTCGCGACGCCGTGCCACCAGTCGGGCTCGGCGGCGTCGCGCATTATCTCTATGCCGTCGTAGAGCGCCCAAGAGGGCACGGCGGCGGTTATCAGGTCGTTGATTTCAAGTATCTGCCTGCGCCCTCCGGCGGAGGCGTTCGCGCGCGCCCATACGTCGAGGTCTACCGTCACTTCCGAGCCGCTGTTGTCTAGGAGCTCGTCGCTGACGTTCTGCACCGACGCGACGGCGATGTATGGAGACACGGCGTCGTCCGGCGGCTCGTCGTATATGCCGCTGATTTTCGCCATGAGCGCGGAGTTGCCGGCGAGCGCCTTGTAGAGCGCCTCGTATTTCATGAGGTCAGTCATTCGTGACCGCCTCTTTTAGCATCTCGTTCATCTCGCGCTCTATGAGCTGCGCTTTGGACGCGAGCGCGGGGCGCAGGAACGGACGGGCCTTTACATGGCGCGTGCCGTATTCGACGGCGAAGGCGTAATAGACGGGAGCGCCGGCGGCCTGCTTTTTGGTCTTGCTTTTTGTGACCCGTCCCGTCTTCGGGTAGTCGGCGTACACGACGCCGCGCATCTTGTTGTATGAGCGGCTCCGTTTCCACGTGCGAGCCGTGACGGAATCTCGAAGCGCGCCTGTCTTGACAGGAGCCCGGCGCTTCGCGTCTTCCATCACTATGTCCGTAAGTTTTCGGAGACGCTCGTATGTTTTTTCGCGCAGCTCTTTGCGCTGGAGGCGCTCGAATTTTTTCTGGAGCTTGTCCATGTCCTTCGTGCCGAATTTGAACTGGATCATCTTCACGCCTCCATCCTGCAATCCATCTCGCATACCGCGCGCGCGTAGTCCGGCCGCACGGCGCGGACGGTGAGCGTCTTGCCGCGCCACGTGATGACATCTCCGTTTTGCGGTTCGACGCGCCCGAGGCGTATCGTCACCTCGTGCGTGCGGATTTCAAGGTCGCGGCCCGATATGATACCGCTGCGCGAGCGCGTTGCCGTGACCTTCGCCCAGCAGCCGCAGAGCTTTTCAAGCGTCCGCGTCTCTCCGCCTATGCCGTCGCCGCCGGTCTTCGGCCGCGAGATGGTTATCCGCTCGCGAAGCTCGCCCGGGTTCATGGTCGTTCTCTCATACCGGCAGATTTCGCCGAAGGTTCAGAATCGCCGTCACTCCGAGAGGAACCTCCAAAGCGGCGTCTTTTACACCGACTGCGATGCGGTTTTCAAACAAATGGCCTATGAGCAGCAGACAGGCCGCTTTTTCCATTGCGGGCATATCTTCGGCTTCAACGACGCTGCCGTCTGAGTTTGCTCTTTCCACATACACCCTGTTCTGGTAATTTTCGGCATACTGACGCGCAGCAGTGATGAGCGTCTCTATATAGCTGTCCTCGTCGCTGTAAGTAATACGCAGGTGTGCTTTAGCTTCAGACAGCGTTATCGGTTCCGGCACAGCCGCCACCTCCATCAGAAATAAAAGGGTGAGCACGAGCCCCCTGAGTTATACAGTCAGCTCCGGCCCCTCAGCCGCACCGTAGCGCAGATCGCCGATTATGTAGAGAGCGGAAACGATATTCGCCTCGTTCGAGAGGGCCGCTTTAACGCAGATGTACGAAAAACCGTTTTCCTTGTCAAGAACATCAGTATCGACTTGAAATACCACGATTTTCTTTTTGAGCTGCGAGTCCGTAGTGTAGCTGACCGCATCCTCTTTCCGTTCCAGGTATTCGGAAGCGGCGGCGTCCTCGTTCGCCCAGATGGGCACCTTCTCCGTTATTGCCTTCGACTCAGTACCGGACGCATCCTTAGCCTGTTCGATGGTCAGCGCGACCGCAGCGGCGTTAGCCTGGTTTATGTGGCAGACCACCGCGATGCGCGGCGCACCGGCGAGACTTATGTAGTCTCCGGCTGCAGCGGCTGCTCCGGTGCTCGGTGTAATGGCTTCTATGATTTTCGTCTGTTCGGCGAGCGAGAATTTCATTGTCAGATTACCTCCTTACGCCCTGTCGGCAAGGGCAACGAACGGCCCCATCAGCTTGTTGCCCTTCAGCGTTTTCCAAGGCGAGCCATCCCACGGCTGTCCGTTGTTGCGCTGTATGAAACGGAATGCGGTCTCGTCGGTTACGAACTTGACGTGTATCGACGTTTCAATCTCGGTGTTGCCTTTTTCTATCATGAGATACTGATTCAGGTCGGCGAGCAGGATGTCTCCCTTCGTGCCGATCTCCGGGCAGTGCTCACACGGTATGACCGGCCTTCCGAGCAGCGTTCCATAAAGCCCGCCTGAGAGCCCGGTCGGCGGCATATATACGAGGTTATCGTTTATCGCAAGCTGCGGCAGCACCTCCTGCACGCCTACCTGTGAAACGAGCCATACCGCGTTCGGGAGGAAACGTGCCGGCATGGAATAGAACATCTTGAGTATGTTCTGGACGTTTATCGTCTTCGCCGCCTGGTTGGTTTCCTTTGCGACGGTGACGAGCGCCTTGCTGTTCAATATGCCGAGGCATTGCCCCGCGCCGCTGCCTTCGAATATTTCCTGGTCGAGCTTGAAGCCGAAATTATCGGCGTATCCGCGGCGGATTAGAGAGCCTAGCGCCGTTGCGTCCCGCAGAGCGCGATTCGTCACGTAGAGGAGGCCGTAAAGGTCTTCGAGCCGGATGTCCCGCGTCTTCATCTTAGCGGTCTCGCCTGCCTTCATTTCCTCCGCCTCGCCCTTGCGGTAGACCTTGAACGCGCCGCCCCAGGGGCCCTTGCTCCTGTCCTTATCGTCAACCTCCATATATTCAAACCCGTCCGAGTTCGCGCCTATCGGGATGCGCGAGACGCGCGACGCGAGGACGCCGGATTCCGTCGCCGACTCCCGAAGCTGAGTGGCAAAATCGGTCTGGACGAGAAAGCCGACTTCGCTCGCTATGCTGGTGCGGATGCCGGCGGCGGAGTTGACCGCGGTCTGCTTATTTTCGGCCACGTCCACGGGATAATCGACGTCCGGGCTGCCGGCAAGCCGCGCAACCGCCTGAAGCTGCTCACCGAAGCTGTTGAACGGGCGTTCGTTTTTATCCTTCGGCACTGCAGGAGACGGGCTTATGCTCATAGACGCCGGCATCGGAGCCGCGTTTATGAACCCACCGAGAGAACGCATCTCCTCAGCGCGCTTCTCTTCGGCCTCTATTTCCGCTTTGAGCTTCGCGGCCTCGGCCTTAAGCTCGTCCCATTTCTCCTGGCTGAAGCTGTCAGAATCGTTCAGCGCCTTCATCTGCTCGAATACGGCTTTAAGCTTTGCTTTTTTGTCCATGACATTTCCTCCTTAAAAAATTAACATTTCCATTGCGAGGAGCTCGCGCGCACGTTTGTTCTTTTCCTGCGGCTGCCCCGCACCGCCTTCGTTTCTTTGCTCGTCTTCTCCGTTCCCGGACTCCGCTGCAATCTCATCGATAAGCCCAAGCTCGTGAGCACGCTCGGCGGAAAGGAATGAGTCGTGACGCATAAGCTCGCGCACGTCATGCTCGCTTAAGCCAGAGCGGCGGCAAATAAGCGAGACACATCTGGCTTCGTGCGCCTTCATGCTGTTCAGGTGATCCTCTATCTGCTCCCGTGTGCCCAGCGCCAGGCCGGAAATTGGATGGATTAGATATTCCGCGTTTGGGTACGAGTAACGCCGGAAAGCGGCCTGCAGTATCATAATGCCCATGCTGTAGACCGCGCCAGCGCCTAGGACCGACACCTTGACGTCGCGCTTTCGATTCCACTCCGCCATCATGTCAACAATCTCAAAACCATCCGTAACAATCCCACCGTAAGTGTTGAGCGAGATAACCAGTTCGCTGCATTTTCCGGCTATCTCTGTATAATGATTTTCTACGGCGTGGAAATACTGGACGAGGTATTCATCTACGAGACAGTTGACACGCAGAAGCATTTTGCCGTTTTCAACAACGGCTCCGTCAATATCTTCCTTTACGGATATTCTCACGTCGCGCGGGGTGTCCGACCAGTAATCTTCTACGTAGCCGCGGATATCGCGTCCCGGAGCTAAAAGCAGCGGGGAACCGCGCAGAAAATGATATTTATTCTTCATCTGCACTCTCCTTTACATCAGGCTGCCGTGTCATAGCGGTGCTGAGCGGTATCATGTTGCCGTTCACGAGGTAGGCATCTCCGCCCTCTTCCGCCGGGATCGGGTTCATGTCTTCCATCTCGCGGATGTCGTTCGCGTTCATTACTCCGTTTTGACGCATAAAGTTGTAATAATTTGTTTTCGTCGCCATCGCGACACGCGACTTGGAATTCAGATTAAATTTGAAAAAGTATCCCAGTTCTTTCTCTTCTTGAGTCAGAAGCACCCGGCGCAGTTCCTCTTCCCACTGCACGATGCGCGGATAGATGCATTGCTGGTCGAATTCCATACTCTGGTGCTCGATGTTGCTGAAAGTAGCGCGGTCCAGAATCGCTATCTTATGCGGCGGCACGCCGAAGAAGCGGCAGACCTCGTGCATCTGATAGCTCCTTGTTTCAAGGAACTGCGCCGCGTCGTTCGGGATCGTAAGCTGCTGGAATTTCATGTCCTCCTCAAGAAACATGACGCGCTGCGCGTTGCTCAGCCCTTCGTATGACTCCTTGAACGACTTTTTGAAATTATCCAGCGCCTCCTGGCTCAGCGCCCGCGGATACGTAGCGATGCCTGACGCAAGAGCGCCGTTTTCAAAGAAACGCGAGCCGTATTCCTCTCCTGCAATCGCCAATCCCAGCGCGTCGCGTGCGAGTGATACGAATCTCATGCCGACTACGCCGTCGCCCAGCCCGCGCAGGTGCAGCATACGTTTTTCATCCAGGATGACTTCGCCGTTTTGCACTGCGACGCGGTAATAGAGTTTCCGTGTATCAAGGTCGCGCTCTTTTATTACGCGCCACGACGGGATAGGCCAAAGACCGACTACCTCTCCCAGTCTGTTGCGCTGCACCTCGGCGTAGCCGTTGCCCCACAGCTCCAGATTGAATGTCATTGTTTTCTTGAAGTCGGAGGCGGTCATTTCCGGGTTGGGCTCAAAGCGGAGCAGGTCAGCCAGGCCCCCGTGTACTCTTTCTTTGCCGCCGTTCGGCATCGTCCGCATAAAGTGAAGCGGAGACGCCCCGATTTCCGACGCAATAACGCGGATACAGGCATATACAGCCATGACCCGCACTGCGTCGGCTTCGGTTATTGTCTGTCCGACCTTTGACAGCGCTCCGAGCATCGGCATACACATAAGCCACTGAGTAATTGGGTCGTCAGTCTCGGCGACAAGCCTGTTGTAAAGAGTCTTCACCTTGGCCAGGAACCCGCCTTTTTCTTTTCTCACCACATACAGACACCTCCTCATATAGCGACGACGCCGCGCATCTCATATATGCTCGGGGCATTGCCACCCTGCGTCGTCGCACGCCCTATCGCCATGACGGCGGAGACTGGGCCGTCAATTTTTTCTCTGCTTTTTTCTTTATCGAGCTTAATATTGCCCGCCGGGTCCTGGCGAATGACGACGTTGCTCATCATCCAGTTCATGACGGGGTTGCCTCCGTGATGATATTTTTTCGACATGATAAGAATTTCGAGCTGTTTTGCCGCAGGACTGATGCTTAGAAATCCCTGTTGGAATTTGACCATTTCAATGCCATGGTCGATAAGGTGGTTCGTTATCTCCGTCGCGTTGTAGGGGTCGTAGGCGAGCTCGCGTATCCTGTAGCGGCGCGCGAGCTCAAGTATCCTGTGCTCTATGAAATCATAATCAATTACCGAACCTTCCGTCGCGTGTACCACGCCGTCGCGCACCCACACGTCATACGGAACTCTGTCGCGGCGCACTCTGTCCTCGATACGGTCTTTGGGCACCCAGAACTCATAGATATTCTTGTATGTGCCGTCCGGCTGAGGAAATGTGAGCGTCAAGGCCGAGATGTCAGTCGTCGTCGATAGGTCCAGCCCGCCGTAGCACTCGCATCCGGTCAAATCCGAGGCGTTGACCTCGCCTGCCGTCTCATTCCATTTATCCGGCGTGATCCAGACGCTTTCCGCGCTTGTCCAGACGTTCATGTGAAGGCGAAGGAACGGATTGAGCGCGGCTGGAGACGAGAGCGCATATCTGGCCTTCCTGCGAAGATCGCTGATTTCGACCGAAACGCCGAGGTTCGGATTCGGCTTCATCCAGTTAAGCTCGTCCTGCCAGTCGTCTCCATCGTCAAGCGTGAATATCATCCCGAAAAATTCGTCGTCCGGTATGACGCCCTGTAGAATTTTCTCGGTATGGTTATGCTTTTCCCGGCATATCCCGTTCTGGTTGACGCCGGCCGTTGTGATGGAAAACAGAAGCGGCTGCCGGCGCGCTCCCGTAGCCGTGTCGATAAGATCGTACACGTCTCTGGTTTTATGCGCGTGCAGCTCGTCGATTATTCCTCCGTGAACATTGAGCCCGTCAAGCGTGTCTTTGTCGGAGCCGAGGGGCTCAAACTTTGAAGCGCTGTCCAGAACGAACATACTGCTTGAGTTGACTGTGATAAATTTCTTGAGTTCCGGCGAGCTGCGAACCATGCGCTGAGCTTCCGAGAACACAATCTTCGCCTGCTCGCGTTTCGTAGCGACGACATATATTTCGGCTCCGGGCTCTCCGTCTCCGTCAAGAAGGAAAAGGCCGTTGCCGGCGGCGAACGTACTCTTTCCGTTTTTCCTAGCGACCTCCAGGTATGCCGTTCGGAAGCGCCGCAGGCCGTCTTTCTTGCGCCGCCATCCATACAGCGTATAGACTATAAACTGTTCCCACGTAGAAAGAACGAACGGTCTGCCGGCGAACTCTCCCTTGGAATGGTGCAGAAAAGAGAAAAACTTGAGCACTCTTTCCGCCTGCTTCTCGTCGAAATAGTATCCGCGCCGGCCTGCGCTTTTTAAATCGTTGATATGGCGCTCTACAGCGAGCCTTACCCACCTGCACACCGGTATTTTTTCGTTTACGACGCAGTCGATATATCTCCTGGCCCAACGGATTGAATTTTCTCTAGGACGCCCCGCCCCTAAGAGCCGCATATCCGCCGTCACCTCCGCCGCCCTTGTCGTCGGCGGACTTCATTACGCGCTGCTTTGCAGACGGAGTGAGGCCGAATTCAGCCTCAAGTTTCAACAGCTCTGACTGTGCGTCGCGCATTACGCGCCACGAAGGGTTATATCTTTCCCCGGACATTCCTTTATTAAGTACGACTCCGCGCTCCATGACGTCGGCAAGCGCTTCTTTATATATCCCGAGCAGGTCTATGTATCGCCCGAATGCGCGCCTGTCGCTTCTTTTTGCGACATTCATCGTGACAAGGCTGTCCCATAACTCCTTCTCGCCCGGAATATCCATGAAGCTTTCTGTGCAGTCTGCGTCTAACGGAAGCTCGACAAGCGGAGGCTGCTTTTTCTTATGGCTTCTGCCGCCGAGCTTCTTGATTCCCTCCGGCTTTGGTTTCCTTCCACGTGTGGCCATAGCTCCACCTCCATTTTTGCTGAAATTCGGGCGCGTTTTCACGCGTCGCCCAACCCGGTCTGGAGGCGTAAACCTCCAGAGATTTTGCCTCCCCCTTATACCCTCGCAGTACGTTTTTTCCGTTCTTCCGCCGTCTTTTTGTTGTGACATGCAGTACATAACGCCTGAAGGTTGTCGAAGTCGGTCATCGAGCCGCCGTCCCTTATCTCCAGCTTATGGTCGACTATGACTGCACTGACGATTCGATTTTCCTTGAAGCAATGCTCACATAGAGGATGGAGAGCCAAGTAACGCGCGCGTATGCGTTGCCATTTGGCGCTGTGATAAAACTTGTGAATCTCAGGACGCTCGGCATCATAGCGTTTATTGCCGTCTGCGGTTTTGTCTCGCGCATAGTCTTTATGTGCGGCGCAATATCGTTCGTTGTACTCAACCAGAGCACCGCAGCCTGGATACGCGCATGGTTTCTTCGACGCTTTAGGCATTGCCGGTCACTCCTATCTTATATACTTTCAGTTACCTATATGCTTTATACCGGAAGTTTCCACATCAATGTCCCATATCTTATATTGTGGGACATTTGTTTTAATACAAGGCAAGATTGCCGCATGCTTGACTGGATGCGGCTTTGTAGGGCATTAAGCCGCACTGTTTTTATCCATGCGTTTTCAGACGGTTTAACCAATGGAACACAACTCAGGCCATAATGCCGCCAATGCGCTGATAGACTGAATTCAGTTCGTCTTGAGTGATGCCTATGTAACGTTTGGTGATGCCTATATCTGAATGGTTGAATATCTCTTTTATATACATTATGTCAACTCCGGCACGGAACGCATGATAACCGAAGCTTTTGCGCAGCGAATGACATGCGACGGGCTCCGTGACGCCCGCCCGGCGCGCCACGTTTTTGATAATTCTTCCCGCCTGCCGGCGTGACAGCGGCTTTATCCCGCTGTGATACGGCGACGGGAAAAGCCATCCCTCTGACGCCGCCATGCCGCAGGCGTCAAGCGCAGCAATCTGGCAGGCGATCGCGTCGCGCGCCGCTTTGACCAGCTCCACCTGTTTCCCTTTTCTCGTTTTCTGTTCGTTTATTACGTAGCAGTGCGCAATATGCCACTTATTCCCTGCCTTCTTTGCCACATCTGATATTTTCAAAGAGAGGATGTCTTGAACGCGCAGGCCGGTATGAAAACCCATTGCTATCAGGCAAAAATCACGAGGCCGCTCAGATGCGATTTCTTTCATGCGTTTGATCTGCGCGACCTTACGTATCGGTTGGACGAGTTTCATACTTTTGTCCTCTCATAAAAATATTGCCCGGCACAGACGAATGTGCCGGGCTGTGTGTGGTGGTATGACTCCCTAGGAGGCAGGGCCAACTTGTATTTCAACGCCTTGCCGCGCGAGACGTTCTTTCGCCGCCTCGCACCAAGCCGCTTCTTTCTCCATTCCTATCCATCTCCGTCCGAGAGCTTCGCATGCCGCTGCCGTCGTCCCGCTGCCAATGCAGTTGTCCAACACCGTTTCGCCGGGACGGGTATATGTGCGGATGAGCCACTCAAAGAGCGCCTGCGGCTTTTCCGTCGGATGTTTCGTCCGTGCTTCCTGCGGGAAATGAAGCACGCTGCGCGGGTATCTCGTTCCTGTATTCTCCTTATCTATGCTTTTGCCGTTGAAGCGATAGACTGCGCTCGTCTTGCTCTTACCGCGTTTTGTTTTGTACGGCCTGCCGCTCGTCATCTGAGGTTCGTAATACGGCAGTTTCTTATAGAATATTAGAATGTTCTCATGAGCCCGGAGCGGCATCCTGTTCGCGTTCAAGAAGCCGCAGGCTTTCGTCTTCTCCCATATAAGCTCATACCTGAATTTCATTGGTCTAAGACAAGAATTTATAAGCTCAGTGACAAAAAGCTGCTGAGCCGTAAGACAGACGACGCCGTTATCCTTGAGGCAGACGTTCCATGCCCGCCAAAGCGGAGCTAATTCGATTTTTTTATCCCAATCACAGTTTGTGGTGCCGTAAGGCAGGTCGCAGAGGATCATATCGACGCTGCCTTTCAGTATCTTTCTAAAATGTTCCATGCAGTCCCCGTGATAGAGGACTCCGTTCTCTGTGCGCAAATATACAGACATATAGACCTCTTTTTGATATACTATCAGTAGTCTATGTGCCTTCATCACATAGATGAAGAGGCGGATAGGAGTTTCATTCCTTCCGCCTCGCCTCCAGTAAAAGCCTCTTCCGAAGCTCTTAACTCTATATTGACTATCCGAACCGTCCGCCCGGCTCGCTTGCCGATGCTAACATTATATCTATTGACAAAAACATAGCTAGGGCCATAGTGAGGACACCCAATTTTTCAATTCAGCTTTTTGTCCAGCTCCGGATCGTCGTAGAGCACGATCTCGCCCTCGCGCGGGTGCGTTATGAGGTACAGCGCTATCGTCCTGACGATCTTGTTCCTGCGGCGGCGGACCGTCTTAGGCACGATACCGTCATAACGCCGCCCTATCATCGCCATTGCGCCGCCCTTGCCGTCGCGTATCTCGCCGCCGGGGCGCACGAAGGTCGAATACATCGCGAACAGCTCCCATGTCTCGGGCCATTGCTGCCGGTAGTCGTTGAAGGCGCGCGCTATGTTCTTCCAACCTCCGAGGAAGCAGACTATCTCGTCGAATTTGTTCTCAAGGATGTTCTGCGCCAGCGGAACGCCTTCACCGCCGTCGATATGTACGCCGTACTCTTCCTGAGAGCCTTTTTTCAGGTCGTGCAGCGTTACGGCGCTCGGCGGCTCCGCGCGGCCCAGCAGGATGGCGAGTCCATTGTCGAAGCAGGCTATAAACTTTATGAAATTCATGACCTCTGAAAGAGTAGGCGTGTCGTGCATTGTCGTCTCCTTTGCGCCGCGCGCTAGAACGGTATGTCTGCGGCGGACGCGCCGCCCATGCCCTCTAAGCTGCTCAGATAGCTCTCGTCCATTTCCGGCATGTCGCCACCGTATACGCCTCCGCTTGACTGTTGCGCGATGGATTTTTTGTTTATCCAGCACATGGAGCCGAGCGAGAAATTCCATAGACGCGCTTCGATGACGGCCTCGTAGCGCTGGCTTTTCTCGTTGTGGTAGACGCGGGCGCGCGGGTTCTCGACCCGGGCCATTACCGCCGTGCCTTTGGCGATGTTCATGCGCTCGAGCTCGCGCGCGTAGTCTCCCCAGGCCGTGAGGCTCCACCACTGCTGGTACTTGTTTTCGTACTGTCCTGTGGCTTCGTCCTTCGTGCTTTTACCGCAGGCGAGTGAGATGCTGAAATAATATTCCCCGCTCTTGCCCGTTCCGGCCCGCGTGCCGGCTACGAATCCCTCTACCGTGCAGATTGCCTTGCCCATTTTCTCTGCCTCCGTTTTTATTTTTTCAGATGTTGAAGACGCTCGCGGCCTGTTTCAGCCTCTTCACGCGCTCCGCCGTCCCTCCGAAGGAAAGTGAGCGCGCGTTGAGGTCGAGCCGGAAGCTCTTGCCGCTCGCGTTTTTCCGCGTTTTCGTCACTGTGGCGACGATGGCCGTTTCGCCGCCTTCGCTTTCGTCCTTGAGCAGCTCTATCTCGACGTCGGCGGCATCCTCGACGTAATGCCCTCCTGCGGCGTGCCCGCCGCTTCCGCTCTTCTGCGCCGCCTTGCTGCTGCGTCCCATCTGCGAGAGCAGGATGACCGCGATGCCGAGGTCTTCTTTGAGCGAGACTATCTTCGGGACGAGGTCGTAGACGGCTTCGAGCTCGGAGCGGTATTTGCCGATGAGCGTCAGATAGTCGATGATCACGAGGTCGGGCGCGACCTGGATTATGATGTTCGCCGCCTGATCCCACGAATAGGGCTCTCCGCCGCGCGGCCTGCCTATGAGGCGGAAGCGCCCTGCGTCGCGCTCAAGTATCCTGCCGTATGCCTCTTTCACCGCCGGATGTTTGTCGTGTACCATGCGGTAGAGTTCGCTCTGAAAGCAGTTCATCTCCCGCATGAGACGGCGCGCTATAACGGTCTGAGGCGGCATGTCGAGCGAGAAGAACAGCAGCCTCGAATCGAGCGGCATCTGGTACATGAAATCGTCTACTGCGTTGAGGGCGAGCGACGTCTTCATGCTTCCGGGCGCTCCGACGAGCGCCATCATCTCGCCTGGGTACAGGCCGCCGTATGCGCGGTCGAGCTCCACGACGCCGAAGCCGTAGCCTTCGAGGTTCTTCCATTCGGCGACCTCGCTCGTCAGCTTCGCAAGGTGCTGGCCGGAGGTGCTCGGGACGAGGCTGATGCCGTCTGACTCGGAGGAGAGCATGACGTCGTCGCCGTGCGACGGAAAGCGCGAGGCTTTCAGCGAACGGAAGCCCTCGGCGACCGCGCGCCTGATGACGGCGCCGGAGACGAGGACGTTCCCGCCGCCGTCGCTGCACAGCTTCGCGAGATGCTTCCCGACCGACATGGGGTTCATGCCTCTGGTGATGACGTCCTCCGCCTCTACGGCGAGGAGCTGGATCACGCCGTCCTCCCAGTCGTCCGGGCTGTCCCTGCGGGCGAGTTCGATGAATTTAGCCAGCTTCTCGGCCATCTCTCACAAAGACCTCCCGCCGCAGTATCTCGCTCTCTTCCGGCGGCTCCGAGAAGTCGTGCGCGTTGAGCCACGTCGAGGGATGCTTGATATACTGCTCGTCCCTGTCCCGCACGTCCTCGATGTACTTCGCGAGGCGCACGCCCATGTTGATGACCCATTGCTTCTGCTCGTCCGGGTTGCGGGCCTTTGAGAGCACGCGCATGAACGTGTTCCGCGCCCGTTTCTTGTCCACGTGGCGCGGATAGTTCGGCCAGAACTGCCGCTCGAACCATTCGTCGAGCGGGTTCGGGTTGTCCGCGTGCGCGCGCCGCGGTTTTGATTTTTTCTTCCCGGCCTTGGAAGACGGAGAGGCGAGGTCGAAGCTCTCGGACTCGTCCGCGGCTTCCACCTCTTCCGTGTCCCGTGTTCCCGGTACTGGTTTCTCATACTCGCCCCCTTGGGGGGCTATAGGGGTATTTGTTTCTCGTAATACTGATTCTCGTAAACGGTCTGCATATGGTGCAGGGGTAGGCCTGCATGGTGTGCAGTCTGCTCCGTTTTCAGCCTGCACCTCCTGCACGCTGCTTTTGCGGAAACACTCGGCGCGATGGCCTATGAGCGTGTAGACCGACGCTTTTTGATGACCGTCCTTGTAGACCGCTTCCGAGGTGATTATCCCCATGTCCTTGAGCTCTTTCAGGGCGTAGCGCACCTGACGCTCGCTCAGCCCCGCCGTCTCGGCAAGCGTTTTGACCTTGACGCTCCAGCTCCGAGTCCTGATGTCCATGTAGGTCGTGAGCAGCGCGTATATGCCTTTCGCGTAAAACGACAGGCTACTGCTCTGCATGACCTGTATATCGAGGTGTGAAAACCAGAAATCACGGTTGTCCCGAAAATTCATGTTTTCGTTCGGATTCATTGCGCCGTCCTCCTTTCTCGGAGCCCTAAGCTCCTAGCCGTCGCATTGATCGCCGCGGGACGCGTCCACGACGTTTGAAAGCGCGTCCAGTCTTTATCTTTGGTTTGCCGGCCTTCTTTGTCGCGATAGTACATAGCGAATGGATACAGGCCAAGGCGAAGGGTATCTATGCAGCGCTGTTCCGCCGCTTGAATCGTGTCTCCCGGATAACCGCAGAGCACGTAACATCTCGCCTTATAGGGCCTGTACCACTCGCTAGCCTTGAGTATTTCCGCAGCCTTTACCAAGGGTTCCCAGTCGTCCGGCGTATCAAAGGCGAAAAACGCTTCTTTGACTTTCGCCTGCTCGAAAAGCTCCACGTGCCATGGCGCTAAGCGTTTCGCTTCGAGGCCGCCTGACAGCATGACGTTCGATTGCTCGGACAGCATTTCAAAAACGCGGCGAATATGAGCCTCAGAACAGGCGAGAAGATTGTCGTCCAAGACGTTATTCCCTGCCGTAAGCGGCAGTTCCCTTAAAGGGCCTTCACGCTTGGGCACTTCGCAGAACCAACAGCGGTTAGGACAGCCGCGTGAGGTTATGACATAGCCCGGCGCAAGATACATCCCGGGCGTAAAATCCCCTCCGCGCTCACCAGTCGCGGGCCCGCCGAGTTTGACCGGGGCGACGCGACTCCATGCACGCGTCAAACGCTCGGCCTCTTTAAGGTCCCATGTGAACGTCACGCTGACATGGACTTCCGAGATGTCTGGCGGGATGAAGAGCGGAACGTCGCCGATAAAAGCGTATTCGTCGCGCGGCGTCGCCTTTGTCCGCCGCGGGAAAACCCTGGCTATAGGCATACACGTCACTCCTTGTTGTTATTGCGCGGTTGGGTAACGTAGCAGAACAAGGCGACAATCGCTTTTAACACCGCCTCTATCCCGCAGACGATTACGAACAGATACAAGAACGTCCACACCGGATGCTCGCAGGCAAAACGATAGACCAGCTCCATCACCGGCGCCTCCTCACGGCTTTACCGTCTCGCCGCGCTCGGCCATCGCAAGCCACTGCGCGTATTGGGCTATCTTCTCGGCCTCTTTGAGGCGTTCGTCCTTGTGACCGTAGCGCAGCGAGTATTTGATGACGTTTCCCCATAGAAAGCCGCGGAACTCTTCCGCTGAGAAAAGCGTCTGCATGATCTCGATAGGCTGCTGATCCAAGAGCTGATAATGCGATGCGGCCTTTGAACCACCAAACGCAGCAGTACGCCTATTCCACATATCACGCGCTTCATTAGGCGAGAGAATACCTCTGAACTGTAGGGCGTTCCCGCATTTGGGACAAATAATGGCGGTAATGTGCCCGTCATAGCGCCACCCCATATTTTTATTTACCATAGCCTCCACGTAACCACCGCAGAAAGGACATGGCAAAAGCGAATTTTGAAAATACGCCTCTTCTTCGGCCTCTTGCAACGTCATAGAAGCACGAACGCGTTCTGCTTCCCACTCCCAGATTGATGTTAGCCTACTATGTTTTCTATCTATTTCTTTATTTCTATCCGTCATATTCTTTTCCTCCATCCGTTTTCACGGGCCATCTCGTCTAATGCCGACTGCGCCGCCTCGGCGCTCTCGTATCTGACTTCGTTGACGCACGACGCGCCTGCATTTTTCTTGTGACATACGACGACGCTGTAATATACGTATCTGCTGTATGCAGTTTCGCTTCGCCGCACGAAGTATTCCGCACCGCTCTCGCTGTAGCAGGTGTATGGATTACCCATCTTTGCGCGCCTTTTTGGGCGGACGCCCGCGACGGAACGTTTTCGCGACGGCGTCTTTGTTGCGAAGGTTCCATTCTGCGGCTGCCAAGAGGAAGTCCGGCTGTACGGAAGTACTGTACCCGCACTCGTCGCAGCTGATACGGTAGTCCCCGCCGCCTTGCAGCGTTATCGTGATGTTCGTGTTTCCGCAGAGACACGGCTTGAGCGGAGCGTCAGACATTACGCTCACCTTCATTGGGCTTTTTCTGTATCGTCGCCATTTAGGCCGCCTCCCTTTTCTCATCATTTCCAATTTTCCAGTTGGCTTTGACCAGCGCCGCTGCGACCTGCGGGCATACGCTGTTGCCGCACATACGGACCTGCGCGGATTTACTCAGCGGTTTGCCGTTGTACAGCGGGTCGATGATGTAGTCGGGCGGGAATCCCTGAGCGTTGAAAAGCTCGCGCGGCTGAAGCATTCTCATGCCAATGTCGGTTATGACGTATTCTTCGCCGTCAATCCGCACTGTAACGAGGCTCATCCTGTCCTTGCCTGTCACGGTGTGCATCGGTTCCGTCACCGGCGCGCCGCTTCTCTCGTTGCCATAGTATTTGTCGAGGAACGCTGCGACGAGGCCGGTCTTGCCGCCGCATCCGTCCGGCATGACGGTCCCAAGAGGCTGCTCGATGTCCGCTCCGCTGGACGTGCCGAACTGGCGCATGAGCGTGCAGGCCGCAAGGCTGTGATGATCTATCGCCGTGACGGTGCCTATCGGCTCGTTCATCTTCTGACCGACGACGCCGCTGTAATGTTTGAGTAGATTCGCACAGCATAGAGCGTAGCGCGGCGAGGCGTCTATGACGTTGAGAGGAACGTCAAGTGTTTGCCCTCTGACCTCGCGCCTCATCTGCTCTGTGTGGTACTGCGCGAGAAACGCGGCGCAGAGCGCAAACTTGTTGTGCTGCGTCGTTACCGTGTGCAATGGATCTTCCACGTCCTGACACGGTTTTTCCCCCCATGTCTGCTTTACGAGCGCCGGAACGACGATGCCGAGAGCGTGAGGACTTCCGGCTGGGCGTTCAGATTTGCCGCCGGCCGTTATAGTAGGCATGGGCTCCGTAAGCTCCTGCCCTACCGCCCCACTTCTGAACTTAGTGATGTGTGGGGAAACAATACCTGCGCGGCTTCTGTCAACTATATACGGATGAGGGTTATTGAGAATATATTTGACAACGCCTTTTGCGATACGCCGCATGGTGTTTTCGACGAGCGGCTTTTCCCTCTCGAATATCGAGCGGACAGGGATAGACCAGTCTATACACTCCGCCGCCGTCCTGTAAGGCTTGCGCCCCGGGCCGTGAGAGGGCTCGGGCCATCGCGCGGGAGTGCGGTCGGAGGTCGCTATGAGGAAAAAGCGCCTGCGCGACGTCGGCGCGCCGTAGTCGCAAGCCACGAGCTCGCGGTAGTCCACGGAATAACCTTCGCGGCGCAGATGCCTCACAAATTTATTGAATATGGTCCCGCGAAGGTGCATTTTCGGGAATCCTCGCTTATCCAGCGGGCACCAATCTTGAAACTCTTCTACGTTTTCGAGGATTATCAGCCGCGGGCGGACTCTGCGCGCCCACTTGACGGCGGTCCATGCGAGCCCGCGGATGCGGTCGGATTTCGGCGCGCTGCCTCTTGCTTTGCTGAAATGAGTGCAGTCCGGCGACAGCCACATGAGGTCGACCGGCTCGCCCGCCGTGACGGCAAGCGGATCAACTCCCCACATATCTTCGATGTAGTGCCTTGTTCCGGGGTGGTTCGCCTTGTGCATCGCCATCGCCTCAGCGTTGTGATTGATGGCTATGTCGGGGTCCCGTCCCAGCGTCATACGTATGCCTGTGCTGGCTCCGCCGCCTCCGGCAAAGCTGTCGACTATCAGTCCCATGTACGCAGCCTCCTTCCTATTAGGCATTCCACGACGCCTCTTTGGGCAAGAACGGCTTCAGCTTCGGCTCCTCAAAGTTCGGCCCTTTGAGCACCTTGCCGTCTTCCCTGTATATCGGTTTCCCGTCCGCGCCGAGCTTTGTTAAGTTGCTGCGCACCACCTCGGCGAATGCGCCCTGTATGTCGCAGTCAAGAACGAGTGCAAGGCCGACCGTCGTGAACAGTAGGTCGCAGATGCCGTCAAGGACTTTGACGGACGGCCTGAAATCGCTTTCACAGATTTCGTCAAATAGCTCTGATAACTCTTCCCTGACGCACTTGAATTGTGTCCAGACCTCTTTCTTTGTCTTCGCCGGCGTGTTCAGCCTGTAGAGACGGCGGAATTCTTTCACGTCCTCCACCCACTGGATGGGCGCGGGCTGGTTTTCCACGTCTTCGATGAGGTATTTCAGCTCGCGGCCGAGGTCCCCGAACATGACTTCGAGCGTGCCGCGCAGCTCGATGTCGCCTTCGCCGCCTTCGGCATGGTATTCGTCGTTTATTTCCGTTTCGATTTTGCCGGGCGCTTCAAGCATTGAATCAAGCGTCTTTTTGAGCGTTCCGAGCTGCTTTTCGGTAAGCGTATAGTTCTTCATGGTCAATCCTCCGCTGTGTTATAATCCGTTTAGTAACTTTTGACATGGGCCGGCCGGGAGTGCAGTTCCGTCCGGCCCTCTTTTTTACAAGTTTGCGCTGCCTTCGACTACGAGCCAGCCGTCGAGCTCTTTCTTCATGCTGTCGTACAGTTCTTCTTTCGCGTCCTGGAGGTAGCGCGGGAATTTCGGACATGAGAGCTGGAACAACAGCGGCTCGCCAGGAGATTTCGGCTTCTGAATTTCAAGCTCGATTTCCATCATCTGTTCCCAACCGCTGTTCTTGAATATTTCACATTTCATGATAAAAGATTGAGGAATGCGGACCGTGCCTTCCGCTTCCTGCACTTTGACAGCGAAGGTATAGTTGTTGCGGCTGTCATAAGTGAAATCTCCGCTGACGCTAGTGACATATTTGAAGTTCTTGATGTTGTAGAGCAGTTCATCAAGGTTCTCTATTTCGCCGTCGCTGCGGCGTTTGAGAAAATCGACGAACTCTTTGATGTTAAATATGGCCCCTCTTTGGAGTATCTGTATCCACTCGTCGCAGATAACGGAATACTTGAAGGGCATCGTAACGGTGTCGAGCTCTCTGTCCTGAACGGAGTCGTCGAGGATCGCGTAGAATCCTTTCTCGTGACCGAATACGACGGCGCGGTCCTGAACGCCTTTAGCTTTTACGAGCTCGACGAAGCCTTTCACGGACGACGCTTCATACCGGAATCCATGATACTGGAATATCTCCGGAGCATCGCCGCCGTATACCATTACTCTGCCGTCTGTTGGCAAGCCGGCTATTTTCTCGATGTTGACGTTCATATTTTTGTCCTCTTATATGGAGTTTTCTTCCGTCGGCGCGTCGCTCGGGAAGAGCGAACCGTCTCTGCGGACGCGGGCCTGTCCGAGGTCCCATGCGTCGGCTTTGAGGTTGCCTACGAGGTCGCGGCGGCATATCGTCGCTTTCTTTTCGCTCGCAAGCGTCGGCTTGATTTTTGTGCTCATGTCGATAAGTGTGTCGCTGTCCTCGCAGAGCTTGAACGAGACTGTGATAGTTATGCTCGCCGTCTGCTTTTCATCCTTCAGCGAGTTCACCACCGCAGGGATAAGCTTTCGGAACTGCGTATCAAGGTCCGCCATTTCTCTGAGGCTCAAATCCACCATGTCTGACTGCATCATTTGGGAGTGCTCCTTTCGTGTGTTATAATCTGGTCAGTGTTTCTTTTTTCATGTTGGGCCTCTCCTGTTGGCGCAGGAAGGTCCTTTTCTTTTGCCCGCGTCATTGGACTTCTTTGAGGCCGCGCCGCTGCGCGAAGCCGTCGAGGTCGGCCTGAGCGTCCTCGAACGCCGTCCGCAGCTTGAGCTCGTCGTTGTAGAGCAGTATGTGGCGAGTGCCCTTCCTGTCGGTGAAATACGTGGCGTAGCCCGTGCCGTTTACCGTCGGATGCCCTTCAACTGCGAGCGTCTTGCCGCGGTACAGGTATTTTCTTGCCTGCATTCTTCTTCCCTCCTTTCGAGTTCAGCTTCGTCCAAATAGTTGCAGATTGAGCGGTAGACCGCGAAGGCCAGCCCGAGGATGCCCCAGGCCATCATCGTGTCCTCGTTGCCGTAGAGCATGAGCATGAAGGAGCTTTCAGCGAGGGCGTGAAGCATCGTCCGCGTACTCCTTCCTCGGAAGTTCTTCGGCGCGGTACCGGGCGATAAGGCGCTCGATGCGTCTGTTTCTGCGCCAGCTCGACAGCATCGACAGCAGGAAGAAAACCAGGCATATAACGCAGGCCAGTATGCAGAGCGCGATGTATTCGTGGATCATGACGGCGCCTCCTAGATGATGAGCCCGACTATGCCGCGGTACTCTCCCTCGCAGATCGCTTCCGGGGCGACGCGCTTGTTCTTGAAGAACCACAGCGGGATGTGAAAATTTCGCTTGCCGAGGTCGTCCGGCGGGTCGAGGATGACTATGCTCTTCGGCACCCAGACGGGATGTCCGTTAAGGCGGTTCGTCATGCGGTATGCGTGCATCGTGAGGGCCGGAAAAGTATCCTCCGGGCGGTCTATCTTATAAAGCGCGTACTTTACTTCTTTCGGCATCTATACGGCCTCCTTCTTTGATTCTTGTATGAGGATGTCGTCTTCGTCCGCGAAAGCGTCGTAGGTCTGCGCTACGCTCACACCATGGGCGATCGCGCTGAGCTTGCAGATGAAGCGGTGTATCTCCAGCGACTTGTATAAGAGTTTTCTTATTTTCACATTGAGCCTAAAGCTATCCTCTATGAGGCCCTGCTTCAGTAATGTGTCCTGCTCAGCGGATAAAACCCCGATGTTCTTCTCGATGACTTCATAGCGCTGTTGCTCGCGGGCGATTATTCGGGCGAGAACGTCCTGCGCCGTGTCCTGCGTGCTCATGCTTCGCGCTCCTTCTTCCGCGGATGCTCAGACGCCCACTTGTCCAGATCATAAATGTCGTAGCGAATCATTTTTCGCTCTCCGTCGCCTCTGCCTTCAAGCTCAAGACATCGCGGCCCATAGTTCCGCGCGCGCCAGATTTCCAAAGTCCCGCGCGAGACGCCCAAGTACTTAGCAGTCTGCACATCCGTAAGCAGCCTCGGCGGCCTCTCCGCCGCGGATTCATCAAGTCTCCTTATGGTTTCAAAAAGCAGCGCGCGCAGCTCCTCGCGCGTCTGTTCAAGTGCCAGTTCAGTCATTTGTCTTTACCTCCTAATTCCATTACATAAAAATTATTTATGCAGAAAAAGTAAACCATTCTATTACTGTGTAGCACTCAGTGTAATTTTTTCAAGTTTTTTATTGAATTTTTTTACATCGTATGTTATATTTTCCTTACAATAAGCCCTGAAGAGTTTTACTCTCAGCCCCCCGGTCGGTCTCGGCTTCCATCGTTGAAGTGCGGACGCGGGGTTTCTTTTTAGGAGTGTTCATGTATGAGAAAAGCAGCCTTTTTCATTGATGGTTTCAATCTCTACCATTCGATTGCCAATCGGAAGAACCTCCATAAATACAAATGGCTTAATCTGTGGCAGCTTTCTCAATCATTACTCCTTCCACAAGAAACTCTCACCGATGTCTTTTATTTCACGGCCTTCACAGACTGGAATCCGGGACGCAAAAAGCGGCATCAGGATTATGTTCTGATAAACGAAAGCGTCGGCTGTAAAGTCGTTCTCGGCAAATTCCTCCAAAAAGACCGCATCAGCATGGTCGAATGCAACACTCCATGCTGCGGAGGCGCGAAAAGATTTTGTGGAAAGAAATTTGTGGCTCACGAAGAAAAAATGACCGATGTCAACATTGCCGTCAATATCGTAAAAGCGGCTGCCTTACGGTCATACGATTCAATTTACCTCCTTTCCGGCGATAATGATCTTATACCGGCCTTGGAAACAGCCCGCGAAATATCGCCGTCTCTAAGATTGCGCATTGTACTACCTATCAATGCCCGCGCTAAAAACATCATGGACTTCTGTCAATCTAATAAGCTGAGATATATGAAAATCAAAGAGCAGACATTGGCAGCTGCTCAATTCTGCGATCCATTCATAGTAAACGGGCAGTCTTATTCAAAGCCTACACACTGGGCATAGTTACGCTCTCATCCTTACCTAAATACCAGTTTCCCGTTGCCCATATGCTGTTTTCATGGTGCGCCGGTGCTTCTTACCCCATCAGCCCCGGCATACTGCTTAGACTGTCAAGTATTGATGCCGCGGTCGAAAGCGCCGCCATCGTTTCCGGCGAGGCTTCGCACATGGAGAGCAGAAAGCGGATGCCGGATAAGGTGCTCTCTTTAACGCCTGAGATGAACCGGCAAGTCCGTTCGTCGTCCGCCGCGCCGTTCACGCAGTCGGTCACTAAGCTCGCGATTTCCTGTTGTCCATAAGATTTTTGAGCTTAATTGCTGTTCTGGCGACTTCATCCGCCCACATGGAGGCCTGTTCTAGCGAATCGTCCGAAAAACGGAAAGTCAATTTCATGTCTGCCATTGAAGCGCCCTCCTACAACGGGCTAAAAGGCTCGTCAGAATCTTTGCTCTCTTTACGCTGCTGTTGTTTTCCCTTACCAAACAGACGAAGTATTGCCGGTGATTCACGCCGAAGGAGCTCTTCAAACGGCGGTGTTGGTGCGGAATCCGCATGACATTGGCATGCCGTACATTGTGCCGGACAAATAAGCAGCTTGATTATTTCTGGGAGAATCGCAATTTCTTCCCCAAGTACGTGCTCAGGATTCCCACTTTTTATCGAGGTCACGCGCTTCACAAAATCCAGCAGGCAGTTCTTAACTTCCTGCAATTCTGTTTCGGTCAAAGATAATCTGGCCATCATTTTCTCCTCCCTTTTGGCTCAATTCCTACCGCCTGTATGTTGTTGTCATGGTGCTTTGTGGAGC
This sequence comes from Cloacibacillus sp. An23, assembly GCF_002159945.1. Taxonomy (NCBI): domain Bacteria; kingdom Thermotogati; phylum Synergistota; class Synergistia; order Synergistales; family Synergistaceae; genus Cloacibacillus; species Cloacibacillus sp. An23. Next base: position 25,457 of record NZ_NFJQ01000012.1, read on the forward strand.
GCTCATCGTGCTATCGCATGATATTGCGTTTAGAGCAGTGAATCAATCGTACAATTCAACTCTATTGATATTTTCTTTAAAAGCGCCAAGCTCGGCCTAAGCTTTCCCTTCTCAATACGCCATATTGTATTTTGCGTAGTACCAACTCTAGCAGCGAGTTTGGCTTGTGTTAGTTTTAATGCCTTTCTTCGCGCTTTTAGTTTCTCCATGTGCTCACCACCTACTCTAAATTAATATTGCTTACCGCGTCATATTAGCACTTAATCTACCAAATAAGCAATAGTACCAGAGTCCCATATATTGCGCGATGTGCATATTGTTAAAAATCTACCTATTGCGTAGAATCTATATATTATTTTCAGTAAGGAGGTGCTATGTGTGATAGGTGCAAATTTGAAAGCAGCTCGTGAAAATATGGGACTGTCGCAAACACAACTCGGTGAGATATTAGGCACAACGCAAAACACGGTATGGCGTTGGGAAAATGACAGAATTACGCCTGATGATGATACAAAATTAAAATTAGCTCAAATTTTGAATGTATCGGTAGCATATCTTATGGGCGAAAATGATAGTTTAACACCCAAAGGCGAAAATTCTATAGATAAAATGCTGTCTGAGCTATCTCAAATCGACCCAGATTTAGTTGCTCGGTTTCGTTCTACTGGTGAAAATTGGAGCCGTTTTAGCGATGAGGAAAAAGTGGCTCTTATTGATGGGTTAAATTTTGTCTTAGGGCGTTCCGTTTCATCACGCCTCAAACTGATAGGTAAAGACAAGAGGATATAAGCTATGTCCGCTGATTACGAATATGTTAAGTTTGAGGCTAGGAAGCTGCTAGCTCACTGTAAGATTCAAGCACCTCCGGTTTATTTGTCCGATATTTGCGAACATCTTAATATCACGCTTGCCAACCATGCGCTCGGTTCTCGCGATGCAGCACTGATGAACTCACAACTCACAGACAAAGTGCTGATTATGGTTAATCCTAATAAAATCAGGCAGCGTCAACGCTTCTCTATCGCGCATGAAATAGGTCATTATATACTGGAGCACCCATCCGTAGCTTTTTCTGGCGGCGATGGCTATATGCAAACCCCAGAGGAAGAACGCCAGGCTGACATATTCGCAGCAGAACTTCTTATGCCAGAGCGTTTTCTCTTACATTGCTGGGCCATCGGTAAATTGGACATACAGAACGTATCACGTATTTTCGACGTCTCTAAGAAAGCTGCGACTACGGCCGTAAATTTCACATATATAAGCCACCCTGAGTTACTGGACAAACAGAATCGTGGGTATTGGGAAATAAGTTATTTGTTGCCAATAAACATATAAAAGCTACGATAAAGTAATTGTTTAGCCGGACATCACTAAAAAATACTTAAATTTAAAAAGAGAGGAATATTTATGAAAAAAGCTGTTCTAATTATCTGTATCTTGCTCCTTTGGGCTTTACCTGCCTTTGCAATGAAGAATAGTCCAGACGGATTCCGTGGCATAAAATGGGGTGATCCTACTTCAGCCCTAGGTACACAAAATAACATTAAATACGAGGGGGAATCTGGGGGGTTTGATATATATACTAGGACAAATGACAAGTTATCCATTGGCGATGTTTCATTGGACTTTATTGCGTACTATTTTTGTAACAATAAATTTGTCGCGCTTGCTTTTGATTGTAAATCATCTGATGCCGATATGATAATGCGTATTTTTAGGGAACGATACGGTGATCCAGAACAACCAAATAAATACATTAAAGAATACCAATGGAAAGACGGCAATGCTTTAATAATTATCAAAGAAGACAAATTTAATAAGCTCGTAAATGTATATATGAGTTCCAGAGAACAGTTCAATATTGCCATGAAATATTTAGACGAACGTGCAAAAGCAGCTCAATCGGATTTTTAGGAATGATAAAAAACGCAATGAAAAAACTTCTAACAACTCTTATCCTCATCTTCGCTCTTACATCAACAGCTTCCGCCGCGTCGCTTTACACGACGACGATAATGGACGTGTCGGCCGCTCAGGTACAGGACGCCCTCATTGAGATTTTTACAGGCAAGAATTTCACAATCGACGAAGTGACGCCGTATACCATCACATTCCAGAAGTCATTTAATGACGGTGTATGGCTTGCAACGAAGCTCAACACTGTCAAATGTAACCTCATAGAGCGCGACGGCAACGTGAAACTCATGGTGTCTCAAATGGAGCTTATCGGTGGTCAGACGTTACGCAAGCGCTCGATAGACCACCTCGTTCCGCTGCTTTCAGAGGTCAAGCACGTGCTGGACGGCACGCCGATCGAAGAAGTGCACAACGAAGCCGTAAACCAGCTTCCAGGCTCCGGCAATGAGCGCGAGAAAGAGCTCGGCCTTGTCCTCGGAGAAAACGGCGAGGTCACCGACGTTAAGCCTGGCAGCGTCGCGCACGGAAAAATAGCCATCGGCGACGCAATCCTTGAAATCAACGGCATGAGCCTAAACGGCATGGACCGCGAAGCCGTAAAAACCTACATTGCCAATAAATGGGGCTCCGGTGCGTCGCTTATTCTGCTCGTCCAGCATGACGGCGAGAAGAACTTCGTGACGGTGAAGAAAGGCGAGTAATTGTCGAAGGTCAAATAAAGTGAAATAGAATGGCGGCTTTGGAATTAAACAGGAGGAAGAATAAAAATGACTGACGAAGAACTTCAAGCTCTCATTAAGCTGCCTAAAACAATATCAAAACACGAGATGAATAAGCTGACGTCGCCTGTCGAAGAGTACGGATACTACCGTTCCGACGCGAGGCTTTCGGCAGATTCGGATTGCAGGTTTATCATGCGCACAAGGCAGGCGGCGGACGATCCTATGGACTTCTCTGTAATCTTGTCGGTCGAGCTGCCGGACGGGAAGCAATTCAACCTCGTCCGCTGCAACGGAAGCTCTCATGTACACCGAAACAAAATAGAGCGCACGCGAGTACGCGGCATGCACAGGCACATTGCCACGCAGCGGTATATGGAGCAAAAAGCAGACGCCGAGGGTTATGCTGAAAAAATTGACGAGTATAATTCGCTTGAGGAAGCTATACAGTATATGCTACAGTTTGCCAAGGTAACGCCGCAGGCGTTAGCAGAAAGCGGCACGCCGTCTTTATTTGACTGACGAAGGGAGGTATGGAGATGACGGACGTTATAGGACTTCAAGAAGAAATATCGCGTAACCTCAACACGCAGATCGAAATAGAGAACCGCGGCATCGACGCTTTTCAGGTGTTCACACCGTTTGTTTTGGGCGACGGGGACGAGCTGAAAATTATCCTCAAGCGCACTGGCGACACGTGGAGGCTCACTGACGAGGGGCACACCTTGATGTATCTCAGCTATCAGGATATAGGCCTCGAAAACAACACTCGCGCCGAGGTAATGGATAGGATCCTAAAATCCCACTTCATGAAGGACGAGGACGGGCGTCTGGTGCTCGACGGCATTAGGACGCCGCAGGATATTGTCGATTCTATTTTCACGTTTTCACAGGGGCTGTTGAAAATCGGCGATATATCCATGTGGAAGATAGAGCGCGCGAAAAGCAAGTATACAGAGAACTTCAAGTCCTGCATTACGGAGGGCGTCAAGGGCCGCTGCGTAATGTTTTCATACCAAAGTGTGGAATACGACCCGGGCGGCATGTATCCAATTGACTGCTGCGTGAGGTTGAGAACGGGGCGTCCGGCGTATATCTTCAGCGCCACTTCTACAGATAAGGCCAACTGGACGGCGGCGGCTATCTATTTTTTTGAGAAAAAGCAACCGTATGTCCCAAGTTGCGCCGTTTTACAGGGCAAAATATCCGGCAAGCCGCTGCTTCGCCTTGAAGACGCTGCGGACAAAGTCTTTCAAACCCCGCAGAACGCGGCCGAGCGCCTAGACACGTTTCTGCTTAAATACGAGAATGCGGCGTAGACTCATAAGTGAGACACACCTAAATTACGAGTTGATTGGATGACAACGAATAAATTTGTGAACCGTGAAACACCCCAAACGGTTCACAAATTGTTTTGCGTATAATATACAATTCTCAAACGATGCAAAAACATGCCCACAGCAGCAACGCAGGCCACCTCAGGATGACGAATGCCGTTTTCACACTAACGCGCGAGTCAAAATTTGTTTGTATTTAATTGAGCAGCTCCACCGCCTCGCGCATCTTCTCTGGCGCTAAGTGAGCATATCGCAGCGTCATCTTGATGTCCGAATGCGTCATGAGCTCGCGCACGGTGTTGAGATCGACGCCCGCCATGACGAGCTGGCTCGCAAAGCTATGTCTCATGTCATGCCATCTAAAATTTGAAATGCCGGCTTCGCGCAGCAGCCAACGGAACGAGTTGTCACAGTTATCCATTATGCCGCCGGTCTGAGGCGACGGGAACACCAGCGGGTTGCCGTCTACACGCTGTGCGTGCCACCGACGCAGGACATTAAGCGCTGTGCTGTTGAGCGGAAGGACGGCGGCTTTTTTACTTTTTGCTGTATCGGCGCGCAGTGTAACTGTGCCGGCGTCAAGGTCTATATCGTCCCATCGAAGCGAGAGAAGAGCATGACGGCGGATCCCAGTGTTGAGCGAGAGCAATATGACGGGCTTGAAATAATTTGCGAAGGCCCAGCCTTCCATTGATGGGAGATAACGCCGGTTGCTGTGCAGTCTGGAACGCGCGCGGCCTTCTCGCTGTTCATCGTCGTATTTGTCAAGAGCAGCAAGAAGCCGTGCGCGTTCGTCCTCGGTAAGGTAGCGAGTTTTCGCTTTTGAATCAACTTCTTTGAGTTTTCTCACATTCGCTATCGGATTGGCTTCAATCAAGCCGTTCGTTACTCCGAAATTCAAGATGGCGCGCAAGCTCGTTATTTTTTTATTAAGCGAACTGTCTTTGTTCCCGGTGCGCTCCTTTTCTTTTACACGCCAAGTAGAAACAGCAAGCGGCGTCAGGTTTGTGGCTATTTCATCCAGAAAATCAGTCAAGCGCATAACAATGGAATACGTGACCTGTGAGCCGCCTGCGGCAAGATATTTATCTGCAAGTTCTCTAATTGTAGGCTGCTGGCTTTTGTTGCGTAGCCGCTTGATGTCAGTGCCGTCAACAGCCATTTCGGCAAGGAATTTTTTCGCGGTTTCGCGCGCTTGGATCGGCGTAAATAACTTCTCATCGCCGATCTTATAAGAGTCTTTCTTTCCCTTCGCATTTTTATAGCTGATATAATAGGTCTTGGAACCAGACGCGCCGACATAAAGACGAAGCCCCGGCATCGCTTCATCGTTTATCCAGTATCCCTTCTCCGGTACCGTCAAATTGTTGATAAACGTCTGAGTAAGTTTCGCCTTTGCCATATAGTAATCACGCCCCGTTACTCTGTATTTACTCCGCCGCTTTTAAGGCAACGAAAGGCTATATCACAGATTGTAACGTTAAAAACGTGATAAAACAAGTTATATCATAGGTTTATAATATTAGATTTTATACCAAATGTTACAAGTAGTAATACATTATAGTTCTCGCACGGAAGGGGTCGGGCGTTCAAATCGCCTCAGCTCCACCAGAAAATTCAGTAATAGCAAGGCTTCGGCCTTGCTATTTTTTTACCTTTCTTACATCCTTACAATAGCCCTGAAAAGCTATTCCCCAGCAGTACAGTATGCCGAATTCCTATCTAAGCATTCTTTCCCTAGATGTTTAGCTTGACACTAGCATAAGAAATCAAATCTGAATGTTGCCTTTGGTATTGAAGGCGGTGTTTTTCAATATGATATGTGATAAAAAGCGAAGCCCGGCTTCGCTTTTGCGGTGCCGGGCTTTGTGCGCTTGTTATTTTTTCATCGGTACAATCTAGCTTATCCTGCTGCCCGCCGGTATCGAGTCGTCCATTACCGTTAGGAGGGTAAGGACTTCGTAGCGGCTTTCTGGGCTTTCGGCGGCTAGGAGCATTCCGTTGCTCTGGACGCCGCGGAATTTCGCGGGCTTGAGGTTGCAGAGGACTATTATTTTTTTGCCTTCTAGCTCTTCTGGCTTGTAGTTCTCGCGGATGCTCGAGACTATCACGCGCTTCTCGTTGCCGAGGTCGAGGTTCAGCACGTAGAGCTTGTCGGCCTTCGGCACGACTTCGACTTTTTCTACGAGAGCGACACGGAGGTCGAGTTTCGCAAAGTCGTCGTATTCTATCTGCGGCTTCGGTTCCTGATATTTGAAAAAGGCGGTCGGGTCGAGCTTAGCGCGCTTTTCGAGGTCGCGCTGCTCTTTTTCCTTTTTCCACTTTTCTATGTCGATGCGAGGGAAGAGTATCCCGCTGCGGTTGACTTTGATTCCTTCGCCGCCTTCTCCCCATTTCCATGCGGCGCGCGCGCCTGCGCCGGGCTCTCCTTCGAGGCCGAGCTGGCTCCATATGCGCGCGGCGGTGTCGGGCATGAACGGAGCGACGAGCACCGCGGAGAGGCGCAGCGCTTCCCAGAGCGTGCGGAGCACGGCGTCGAGGCGTTCGACGTCGCCTTCGCGTCCGAGTTTCCAGGGCTCCGTCTCGTCGATGTATTTGTTCGCGCGGCTCACGAAGGCCCAGAGGGCTTTGAGCGCGTCGTCGAAAGCGAAGCGGTCGAGCAGCGCGTCCATGTCGGCGACTGTCTTTTCGCCGAGCGTTTCGATTTCTTTGTCGAGCTCGGTCTGCGCTCCGAATGCGGGGAGCATCCCTTCGCGGTATTTGTCGATCATCTGAAGCGAGCGCGAGAGCAGGTTGCCTAGGTCGTTCGCCAGGTCGGAGTTGATACGCTGTACGAGCGCGAGCTCTGAGAAGTCGCCGTCGTGTCCGAAGGGCACTTCACGCAGCAGGAAGTAGCGGAACGGGTCCACTCCGTAGAGGGTCTCCATCTCGAACGGGTCTACGACGTTGCCGAGCGATTTCGACATTTTTTCGCCTTCGACGGTCCACCAGCCGTGTGCGAATACGCGCACGGGCGGGTTGAGGCCGAGGGCGAGGAGCATCGCGGGCCATATCACGCAGTGGAAGCGGATGATGTCCTTGCCGACGAGGTGGCGGGCGGCGGGCCAGTATTTTTCCCATTTTTCGCCTGGTTCCGGATAGCCGAGCGCCGACAGGTAGTTGATGAGCGCGTCGAACCATACGTAGATGACGTGCTTCTCGTCGCCGGGGAGAGGTATTCCCCACTTGAGCGTCGTGCGCGAGATTGACTGGTCGCGCAGGCCGCTTTTGATGAAGCTGACGACTTCGTTGTAGCGCTCCTTCGGCATTATCGCGTCGGGATGTTCTTCGTAGAATTTGATCAGCGGCCCGGCGTATTTGGAGAGGCGGAAGAAGTAGGTCTCTTCCGTCATTTTCGTGAGCGGCCTGTGGCAGTCGGGGCAGGTCTGCCCTTCGGCCATCTGCGCCTCGGGCACGTAGGTCTCGCAGGGCACGCAGTACCAGCCCTCGTATTCGCCTTTGTAGATGTCGCCGGAAGCCATAAGGCGGCGGAATATCTCCTGAACGACCTTTTCATGGCGCGGCTGCGTGGTGCGTATGAAGTCGTCGTTCTGAATGTTGAGCGCTTTCCAGAGGCGTTCGAAGTTCTGCACGACTTCGTTGCAAAGTTCGATCGGGGTTATGCCCTTTTTCTCCGCAACGGTCTGTATCTTCTGGCCGTGCTCGTCGGTCCCCGTGAGGAAATAGCTGTCGTCTCCGCCGGATTTATGCCAGCGGCTCAGTACGTCCGCCGCTATAGTCGTGTAGGCGTGGCCTATGTGCGGCACGTCGTTGACGTAGTATATCGGCGTCGTGATATAAAATGGTTTACCTGACATACTTTATGCCTCCCTGATGCAATTTTCTATGATAAATTTTTTTACGCTGTTTTTCTGTACGCCGAAGCGGGACGCTATCTCTTCTGCGGCGGCTTTCGTCGAGACGCCTGATGAGACGAGCGCCGCGGCCTCTTCGCGCCAGTCCGCGCCGTCCGCTTCCGGGGTTTCCTCCGAAGCGCCCTCGACGACGCAGACGAACTCGCCGCGTATCTTATCCTCCGGCATTGTATCACAAAAGGAGGCGAGCGTCCCTTCTATGCGCTCCTGGTGGATTTTGCTTATCTCGCGCACGAGCACGGCGCGGCGGTCTCCGAGGGACTGCGCCATGAGCGCGAGGTCGTCCTTCAGGTGATGCGGCGCGGCGTAGAATACGAGCGTCTCTCGCAGATTTTTCAGCTCCGCGAGGCGTTTGAACTTTTCGTCTTTTTTGCCTTTGAGAAAGCCTACGAAAACGAATGACTCCATGCCTATCCCCGCGATGAGCAGCGCGGGAAGCAGCGCGTTCGCGCCGGGCAGCACGTCGAAGGGCAGTCCGCGCTCTATCGCGGCCCGCACGACGGCGGCTCCGGGGTCGGAGAGTCCCGGCGTTCCGGCGTCCGAGACGAGAGCGACGCGCTCGCCGGCCTCGACGCGGCGCATTATTTCGGCGGCGCGCTCGCGCTCGTTATGCTCGTGGCATGAAAGCAGCGGCTTTTTTATGCCGAAGTGGTTGAGCAGCCGCAGAGTGTGGCGCGTGTCCTCGCAGGCTATCACGTCGGCGGCGCGCAGCTCTTCGAGGCCGCGCAACGTCATGTCGCCGAGGTTGCCGACCGGCGTCGGTATCACTATCAGAGGCACGGAGTTTCCCCCTTTGTCGGTCTTTTCATAAAATCTCGTAGGCGGCCTTGAGCTCAGGCGTTTCTTCGCCGTCTTCGCCGCGGATGAAGAGCGGCGGCTCCACCGTGAGTCCGCTACTGCCTGCGCGCATCGCCTCGACGAGTACGACGGACGCGCGCTCGCCTGGCTTCGGGTGGACGCAGCGCATCGTCTTCGGCGGCGTCTTGTACCGGTCGAGCAGCGCGAATAGCGCGCCCGCCCTGTCCGCGCGCATCACGAGGTCGAGGCGGCCCCTGTTTTTCAGAAGATAGTGGGCCGCTCTGATTACGTCTTCGAGAGTGCAGCACGAGCCGTGGAGCGCCGCGGCGCGCCCGTCGCTCGGGCTGCGGCGGCTGCTTTCCGCTTCGTCGTAGGGCGGATTGACGGCTATCCTGTCGAAGCTCTGCGGCGGCGCGATTTTTTTGTATTCTCGCACGTCGGCCGCGATGAATTCGGCTTTGAGGCCGTTGCGCTCCGCGTTGGCGCGCGCAAGCTCCACGAGATCGGGGCGTATGTCCACGCCTGTCACGCCGAAGCCGCGCGGCCGGAGCAGAGCGCTTCGTTTCGCGAGTATCAGCGCCACCGCGCCGTGCGCGCAGCCTATTTCCAGAACTTTTTCTCCGGGCTTCGGCCGCGTGAAGTGGGCCAGGAGTATCGTATCGACGTTTACGCGCAGGCCGCTTTTTTCGTCCGGCTGTTCCAGGCGCAGCGCGCCGTTCATCAGGCTGTCGGCTTCCATTACGACCAGTCCTCGAGCCGCACGCCTACGACCTGCGAGAGCCCTTTTTCCTGAAGCGTCACGCCGTAGAGCACGTCGGCGCGCTCCATCGTTGCGCGGCGGTGCGTCATGACGAGTATCTGCTTGTTGTTGCGCGCGTATTCTTTCGTCAGCTCGCTGAAGCGGCGCAGGTTCGCTTCGTCAAGCGCGGCGTCCACCTCGTCGAGCACGGCGAGCGGCGAGCCGGCGACCTCCATCGTCGCGAAGAGAAGCGAAATCGAAATCAGCGTGCATTCGCCGCCCGAGTACTGGCTCAGTATCTGAGTATGCTTGCCGGGGAAGCGCGCCTCTATCTCGACGCCGCAGTTCCATATCGTCTCGCCGTCGGTCATCGTGAGGTGCGCCTCGCCGCCGCCGAGCAGTTTGCTGAATATGTCGCAGAAGCGTCCGTCCACGCGCACCAGAGCCTCGGTGAACTGTTTGTGCGCCATCGCGTCGGCTTCGGTTATGAGGCGTTCTATCTCGGTCATGCTCGAGCGCACGTCGTCGAGCTGCTCGCCGAGGAAGGCGAGCCTGTCTTTCAGGCTCTGGTCTTCCGACAAAACGCCCATATCGACGTTTCCGAAGGCTTTTATTTTGCGGTCGCCGTCGCGTATCCGGCGGCGCAGTTCGTCGGCGTTTTCGCCATCGGGCAGATGCCCGGCGCCGGGGTACGGGTACTGCTCCTCCCATGTCGATACGAGCTCCGCGAGTTCGCGCTCCGATTCGTTTTTCTTCGACTGCGCGAGCGTGAATTTCTCCGATTCCCCGCGCATCCGCTCTTCGGCGGAAGAGCGGCGCGCCGCTACGAAGCTCCTGAGTCTTTCGAGCTTAGCGTATAGCTCGCCGCGTTCTTCCATTCCTGAGAGAAGTTCTTTGCGGCGGTTGTGTATCTCGAGGCAGCTTCCGCCGACGCGCGCGAGGTTCGCGCGCTCGCGCACGCAGCTCGCGTCGAGCGACGCTATCTCCTCTTCGAGGCGGCGCATCTTGCCTTCGGCGCTTTTGACCTCGCCGCGCACGCGCTCCATCAGCGCGAAGCCGGACGAGAGCGCGCCCTCAGCTACGGAGAGCCGAGCGCGGCAGCTCTCGCGCTCTTCTATGAGTTTGTGGTCGTCCTCGACGTCGGAGGCGGCGTCGCGCTTTTCTTCGAGCTCGTCCTGCGCCTTGAGCAGCGAAGCCCAGTTTCGCCCTTCGGCCTTTATCGACTCGAGGATGCGTCCGCGTTCGCCGGCCGCGCGGCGCTGCTCTTTTGCCAGCGTCTCTTTCTGATCTTCTATGACGGCTATCCTGCCGTTTAGTTCGCGTATCTTGCGCGTGTACAGCTCTTTCTGCTCCGATACGGACATTTCCCTGTCCTCGGCCTCTTTGAATTTTTTCGAAAGGCTCTCGGCTGCGGCGGCGGCCTTCGCGTATTCTTCCTCAAGCTTCGCAAGCTGCGCCTTCATCTCGAGCACGCGCCCGCTCTTCTGGCTGCGGCCTCCGCTGACCGTGCCGCCGGGCTGGAATACGTCGCCCTCGACGGTGACTATCGGGCCGCGGAAGCCGTCGCGCACAAGCGATTTTCCCGCATCGTAGGATTCGACTATGAGAAGGTCTCCCATGATGTGCTCGATGGCGGGACGCCAGTGCTCGTCGATTTTTATAAGCTCTACGGCCCAGCCGACGATCCCGCGCGAAGGCAGCCTGAACGCCTTGTTAGGGTAACGCGGACGCGCGCGCTCGAGCGGCAGGAAGGAGGCGACGCCGGCGGCGTTTTGCTTCAGCCTGTTGATGCAGCGCCCGGCCTCTTCCATGTCTTCGACGAGCAGAAGGAACTGCCTTCCGCCGAGATAGGCCTCGAGCGCCGAGGCGAGCGATGCAGGGGCCGTGAAGGCGTCAATAACGGCGCGCGGGTCGGCGTCGAGCCTTTTCAGTTTCGCGGCGGATAGCAGGTGCTTGACCGCCGCGGGGTACAGCCCGGCCTGAAGCGCATCGGCTGTGTCGTTGAGCTTCGAGCGGAGCTGCCCGGCCTCGCGCTTCGCGCGCTGGAGTTCGGCGGCGAGGGTCTGGCAGAGCGCGTAGAGCTCGGAATGTTCCTTTACAAGAGCGGACTGTTCGCCGTTCAGCTTGTCGCGCTCTTCTTCGAGCAGTTTCGCCTGGAAATCGAGCTCTTTACGCCCGTCCGGAGCCTGTTCCTTTTTATTACGCAGCTCGAGAAGGTCGCGCCCGAGGAATCCGAGCTTCGCGCGGCTCTTCTGCAGCTCCGCGTCGAGGCGCGCTTTTTCCTTGTTCCACTCTTCGCGCTCGCGGCGCGTGCGCTCCATGCGCTCGTTGTAGGCGTCCCATTTCTTGCCTACCGCCTCGACGGCTCGGCGCGCCTTCTCGACCTCCTCGCGCGCCTTTTTGTTGTCGTCTATGGACTTTTTTTGTTCCTCCAGAAGCTTCGAGTAATTTCCTTTGGATTCTTCGTATTCCGAACGAGCTTCGGCGAGGCGGGCCTTCGCGCCGCGCAGATTCGCGGCGGATGCGTAGCCCGATTTTATCAGCGCGTCGAAGCGCGCCCGGCTCTGCTCGAGCTCGTACTTCTGCTGGCTGTGCTCGCGCGAGGCCTGCGTAAGCTTGTCCTCGGCGCGCACTCCGGCGCTTTTCCAGAAGCGTGACCAAAATACCGAACCCTCGCGCGAGGCGAGCGCCGCCTCCAGCTCTGCGGCTATTCGCGCTATAGTCTCCTCGCAGCCGGCGCGCCGCAGCCAGTAGAGTTTGCGGCGGTCGTCGTCTATGCTGTCGAGTATCGCGCGCATCTGCGAGGCGCGTTCGACCTCGGGCGCTATCTCGGAGCGGCGCGCGGAAAGTTCGCCCATGAGGTTGCGAAGCTGGTCGTAGTCGCCGCGCACCGTTTCGAGCCTGTTCTGAGCGTCCATGCGCTTTTTTCTGTAAACGTCTATACCGAAGAGCGTCTCAAGCCTCATGCGCCGCTCGGAGGGGCTCTGCTTCAGCACCTCCTGAACCTCGCCCTGCCCGATGAAGGCGAACCGGTCGCCCTCGAGCTTCCAGCGGCGCTTCACTTCGTCAAGCTCGGCTAGAGTCTTGCGCTCGTTGTCTACGAAGAGGCTCGTCGCCCCGTCGGGCGCGGTGACGCGCCGCTTTATCGTGCATATCCTGTCGTCCTCGCGCAGCCGCAGCGTCACCTCGGCCTCCTTGGCGGCCTCGCGGCTCTGAGAGCCGAGGAAGAGCAGCCCGCTCTGCCTGTTCACGCGCAGGCGCGAGGCCGTGCTGTCGCCGAGCGACCAGCGCAGGGCGTCGAGCAGATTGCTCTTGCCGCTGCCGTTCGGCCCGACTATCGCCGTGAAGCCGGGCGACAGCAGCAGCTCGTGCGTGCCGCCGAAGCTCTTGAAGCCTTTAAGCTGAAGGCGATCTATATACAACGTTCCGTCCCTCTCGCTTCTGGAGGACGCCTATCCTGTGCTCGACCTGCGAGAGCGGCCCCTGACAGTCGAGGCGGTATCTGCTCCACCCCATCTCCTGACAGGCGCGGATGAATATTTTCTTTTCAAACTCTTCCTCCCACGCGGCGAGGAAAGTGTCGCGGATATACTCCGCGACCGTCGGGAAGCACTCGACCAAGAGCGCTTCCGACTTCGACGAGGCGGCTATCTTTCGGATGAAGCGCTTTATGTGCATGGCGACGCCCTCCTCCTTCTCGACGGCCCCGAGGCCGCCGCAGAACGGGCATCCGCGCATGAGCGCCGCGCGCGCGTCTGTGCGGGCGCGTTTGCGCGTTATCTCGACGAGGCCCAGTCCCGTCACGCCGTAGACGCGCGCCTTGCAGCGGTCGTTCTTGAAAAGCTCCTGAAGCTGCTGCACGAGCGCTTTGTTGTCGCTTTCGTTCTCCATGTCTATGAAATCGACGACGACGATGCCGCCGAGCGCGCGCAGGCGGAGCTGCCGCGCTATCTCGACCGCGGCCTCGAGATTCGTCTTGAGCACGGTATCGTTGAGATTCTTAGACCCGATGAACTTCCCCGTGTTCACGTCGATGACGGTCAGGGCCTCCGTCTGGTCTATCACGAGGTACGCGCCGGAGTCGAGCCACACCTTGCGGTCCTGCAGCTCTTCTATCTGGTTCTCCAGCCCGTATAGCTCGAACAGCGGCGTCCGCGCGGAACAGACGTTGACCTCGGGGACGTTCTCGTGGAAGAACTTGCTCACTACCGCCTCGATGCTCGCCCGCTCATCCTCGCTGTCTATCACTATCTCGTCTATCTCGTCCGTCAGCTCGTCGCGCAGCACCCGCTCGAGCAGCCCTATGTCCTTGTGTATGAGGCACGGCGCGCTGTTCTGCTTCATCTTGCGCTCTATCGTGCGCCACTGTTCCACTAGATTCTCCACGTCGTCCCGCAGGCTATCAGTGTCGCAATGTCCCGCGACTGTGCGTATTATTATGCCGAAGCCCTTGGGGCGTATCTCCTTCGCTACGGCGCGCAGGCGCGCGCGCTCTTCGTCGTCGGCGATGCGCTTCGAGACGCCGGTCTCGTGTCCGCCCGGGATGAGCACCATGTAGCGCCCCGCGAGCGATATGCGCGGCGAGACGCGCGCGCCTTTGCCCTTGCGGGCGTTTTTGACGACCTGCACGAGCATATCCATGCCCGGGCGCACTTCCCTGCCCTTTACGTCGTCGAGATAGAGGAAACCGTTGCGCCCGTCCCCGAGATTGAGGAACGCCGAGTTCATACCCGGCAGCACGCTGTCCACGCGCGCCTTGTATATCTCGCCCGTGCGCTGGTGCTCAAGCATCCTCTCTATGAAAAAGTCGCAGAGCTTTCCTTTTTCATCGGTTATCGCTATCCTCGTCTCCTCTGGGTCGATAAGGTTCGCGATTATTTTTTTAGACCATCCGGCCATTTCGCTGAAAACCTCCTAAATAAGCGGAACGACGGAACGTTTATCCTCGTTCCACAGGCCTACGGCGAGGCGCTCCATACGCAGGCCGCCCCAGCCGGAGACGATTCCCGCCGAAGCGAGCGCCTTGACGAAGAGGCCGGCGCCGCAGTGCTCGAGGTCGCGCACCGCGAGCATGACGGCTCCGTCCTCGACGCGGCAGTCGAGCAGCGCATCTATACGCCCGGCCTCGTCCGCGAGGACGGCGGCCTCTCTTTCGCCGAACTGCGACGAAGCGCCGCGCACGCGGTAAAGAGCAGTCTGCGCGAGCTTCGCGAGGCTGACCCCGTCGGCCTCCGCCCATTTCAATATTTTCAACCCGTCGGGCAGAGCCGAGCTCCACCTTTCGGAAGAATTTTCATCCCATTCGTCGAACCAGAAGTCCGCAGGCTCAGCAAGCCCTTCGACGCCTATGGCGAGCGGCGGCGCGAGGCTGATACGCGGATGCGGCGAGAATCCCTGCGTAAATTCCTGCACGAGTCCTGCGCGGCGGGCGGCGCGCGAAAATACCACGGGAAGGTCCATGTGGTTGACAAAGACGAAAAATCCGCGCTTTTCAAACAAAATCCTAATCCTGCTCACGCGCGCACCTCCCGACGTTTGAGCGTCCCTGCCAGCCGCAGCCGTTGCAGCCGAGGCGGCAGTCCCGCGTCGTCTCCGCGGCGAGCGCTTTGGCACGCTCGCGCAGCAGAAACTCCTTAGTCACGCCGCAGTCTATGTGATCCCACGGCAGCTTCGCCTCCGTCTTCCTCGCGCCGGTGTACGCCGCCGCGTCGATTTCCAAATCTTCGAATACTTTTTCCCAGCGTCCGAAGTCGAAGAACTCGCTCCACCCGTCGAAGCGCGCTCCGCGCTTCCACGCCTCCTCTATCGCGTCCGCAAGACGCGCGTCGCCGCGCGCGAAGACGCCCTCGAGGAATGTCTGCTCAGGCTCGTGGTATGCGAGCGTGACCTTCCGGTTGCGCAGATTGCTCTTAAGCCAGCGTCCGCGCTCGCGCAGCTCCTCACGGGAAAGCTGCGCTTCCCACTGAAACGGCGTGTGCCCCTTAGGCACGAAGCCCGCGACAGAGGCGCTGATGTCCCCTCGTTTCTTATGGCGTTTCGCCGCCGCGACGGCGCGGCCGCATATTTCGTGTATTCCCGCGAGATCTTCCTGCGTCTCGGTCGGCAGCCCCATCATGAAGTAGAGCTTCACGCGGTCCCAGCCGTGCTCGAATGTCGCATCGAGCGCCGCGTCGATAGCCTCGTCGGTGACGCCCTTGTTTATCACGTCGCGCAGCCTCTGCGTCCCGGCCTCGGGCGCGAAGGTCAGGCCGCCCTTGCGCATCGTCTCGAGCCCCGCAGCGAGGCCGACGGAGAAGGCGTCGACGCGAAGGCTCGGGAGTGAGAGCTTTATCTGATTGCCGGCGAGCATCGGAGCGAAGCGCTCGAATGATTCGGTTATACCGCTCCAGTCGCAGGTAGCTAGCGAGAGCAGCCCGACCTCTTCCCATCCGGTATTGTCGAGCAGGGTCTTGACCTGTTCGCAGACGGAGGCTGCCGAGCGCTCGCGCACGGGGCGGTCTATAATACCGGCCTGGCAGAAGCGGCAGCCGCGCGTGCAGCCCTTGAACACCTGCACGGCGACGCGGTCGTGGACTATGCCTGTGTTCGGCACTATCATCGAGGTATGGTAAAAGTTTTCGTCGAGGTTCTCTATTATCCTGCGGCGCACCGTCCCGCCTGAAAAGAAGAGCGGCGCGTAGACGCCTTCGATCTTCGAAAGCGCTGCGATCTTGTCCGCGCGCTTCATTCCCTTCGTGCCGCGCAGCGCTTCCAGCACCTCTGGTATAAGCGCCTCGCCGTCGCCGATAAGAAAAGCGTCTACGAACGGCGCGAGCGGTTCGGGCGTCAGAGCGCCCGGCCCGCCTGCTAGTATCAGCGGGCACTCCTCGCCGCGTTCGTCCGAGCGGAAGGGGATTCCTGCGAGATCCAGTATCGTAAGGATGTTCGTATAAGAAAGCTCGTACTGCAGAGTGAAGCCGACCGCGTCAAACTCGGACAGCGGGCGCTTGCTCTCAAGCGCCCATATCGGCGTGCCCGACTCGCGCATCGCGCGCTCCATGTCCGGCCACGGCGCATAGACGCGCTCCGCGTCGGCCCAGGCTATGGATTTGGTCAGAGCGTATAAAATCTGAAAGCCGAGGTAGCTCATGCCGACTTCGTAAACGTCGGGGAAGGCGTAACAGATACGCACCTCGGCCCCGTCTTTCACAGGGCCGCTTCCCCATTCTCCGCCTATATACCGCGACGGGCGCTTGACCGAGGAGAGAAGTTCCCGCAGACGCGCCTCGTCTATTGCTCCGTGCATCTAAAAATTTCCCCCTAAATAAATCTCACCAAAGACTCGGGCGTCCTCAGCGCGCTAGAACCGCTCGCGCCGCGCCACGATATTCGCGCTCTGAACAAGGCCGAGCGCTATACATATCACGAGCAGCGAGCTTCCGCCGTAGCTGAAGAGCGGCAGAGGCAGCCCCGTCACGGGAGCGAGCCCCATGCTCATAGCGACGCTCTCGAAAATCTGGAACCAGAGCCACGCCGCTATCGCGACGCACATAAGCTTCGCGCGCAGGTCCTTCGTGTACTGCGAGACCGAAAGTATCCTCAGGAGCAGTACCGCGAAAAGCAGCAGCACGACGACGCAGCCGGCGAAGCCGAACTCTTCCGAGAAGACGCTGAATATAAAATCCGTGTGCGGCTCCGGCAGGAAGTGAAGCTTTCCCTGCGTGCCGTGCATGAACCCCTTCCCGAAAAGGCCGCCGGAGCCGACCGCTATTCGCGACTGTATGACGTTGTACCCCGCGCCCTGCGGGTCTATCGACGGGTCGATGAAGACCAGCAGCCTCATGCGCTGATACGGCTTCAGCACCATCCAGCCGAGCGGCAGCATCGCCGCGCCGGCCGCCGCCATCGCAGCGAGCGCCTTTACCGGCGTCCCGGCCGCTATCAGCACGGCGGCCAGCATCACGGCGTAGACCAACGTGCTGCCGAGATCCGGCTGAAGCAGCACGAGGGCCATTATCAGCCCCGCGGTCCCGAGCGCCGCGCAGAGCCCCTTGAACGTATAGGGCGGAACCGACGCGCATAGCTTCGCCATGACGAGCGCGAAGACCGCCTTCCCGAGCTCCGACGGCTGAAAGCGGAAGAAGCCGAGGTTGAACCAGCTCTGCGCCCCTTTCGCCGTGTGTCCGACGGCCAGCAGCAGAGCGAGAAGCGCAAGCATCGCCGCGAACATCGGCCACGCGAGCTTCATCGCGTTGCGGTAATCGAACTTCACCACCGCGGCGTAGGCCGCGCAGCCGAGCGCGCCCCAGACGCACTGGCGGACGACGAAGCCTGAGACCGCGTCGCCCGAAGCGAAAGACGAACTCGCGCTGTATATCGCGGCGAGGCCGCAGCAGAACAGCACTAGGGTGACGAGCACCATCGCCCAGTCGGTATAAGAGCGCACGTCGCTCCAGCTCGTATGGAACCTTTCTCCCATCTACAAGATCACGCGGAAGCGCGCCGGCTTACCGCCCGCCGCCCTCTTCCTGCGCCGCTTTCCTCCCCCTGACGGGACGCCGCATATTTTTCAGCGGAATGCTCGCGAGCAGCGCCACGGAATGATCCTCGCGGTTCAGGTCGAGCTCGATGCCGCCCTCGTCTATGTCGAGATATTTCTTTATCGTGTTTATCAGGTCCGCGCGCAGAGCGGTCAGCACCTCGGGCGAAATGTCGTTCCTGTCGTGTATCAGCACGAGCTGGAGGCGCTCCTTCGCCACGGCGCCGCTTTTCTGCCCGGCGAACAGCTTGGAGATGCCGTCGAAAATTCCCATGACGGCCTATCCTTTCGAGAAGATGCGGCGCAGCGAGGCTAAAAAGCCGCCCTCTTCCTTAAAGAGATCCACGTAGGGGACCTCCGCTCCGCATATCCTTTTCGCTATATTTTTGTACGCCTGACCGGCCTTCGAGCCGCTGCCGAGCGTCAGAGGCTCGCCGCGGTTCGACGAGACGACGATGGATTCGTCATCCGGAATGACTCCTATGAGGTCGACCGCAAGTATATCGAGTACGTCCTGCACTCCGAGCATCTCGCCGCGCTTGACGAGCTCCGGTCTGATACGGTTGATGATGAGCTGTATCGGAGCCTTGCCCATAGATTCAAGAAGGCCGATTATCCTGTCCGCGTCGCGCACGGCGGAGACTTCCGGCGTCGTCACGACGAGGGCCTCGTCCGCGCCGGCCGCCGCGTTGCGGAAGCCCGCTTCGATTCCGGCTGGGCTGTCTATCAGTATGAAGTCGAAGTCCGGGCGGAGACCCGCGCAGAGCTCCTCCATCTGCTCCGCCGAAACGGCGTCCTTCGTCTTCGACTGCGCCGTCGGTATCATATATAGGTTGTCGAGACGCTTGTCCCGTATGAGGGCCTGGTTGAGACGGCAGGCGCCCTCTATTACGTCGATAAGCGTGTAGACTATTCTGTTTTCAAGGCCCATGATCACGTCGAGGTTGCGGAGACCGACGTCTCCGTCGACGGCTACGACTTTATATCCGTCTGACGCGAGCGCGGCTGCGAGGTTGGCTGTGGTGGTAGTCTTTCCGACTCCGCCCTTTCCTGAAGTGATTACTATCGTCCTGCAGTCCAAAACAGTGTCCCCCTTTTTGCTAAAGCGCAGGCCACGGCGCGACCTGCACCTCGTTTTCTGAAATTTTTATAAAAACAGACTTGCCCCAGAAGACGGAGCTCGAGTCTATGATCCCGACCTTCGTGCCTATCCGTATCTGTCCGGTTTCGAGCGAACGAGCTATTATCGCCTTGCCGTCGTCGCCGCCGCATCCCGCGTGTACGAGGCCGTCTAGCCTGCCGATGACGGTCACGTTGCCAGCCGCGCTTATTTCCGCGCCCCGGTTGACGTTGCCCATCACTATCACGTCGCCGCCGTGCGCCAGCTTCTGGCCGCCGCGCACCGTGCCGGCGTGGACGAGAGTCTCAGCCGAGGCCCCGGCGGAGTGCGGAGCCTCGCGCCGCGCGTAGAGCCTGTCGGTCTCGGCGGTGCGGAAGCCCATGCGGTCGAGCCAAGTCCTCGAGTGTTCGTCCGAAACTATCCATTCCTTAACGCAGCAGCCGCTCGGCTCGATAAAGCACTTCCATATCTTGGAAAGCAACGACGGGGAGAAAACGCGCGTCTGAAGGTCTATGACTATCTCGCTCCCCTCGAAAAGCCTGCTGCCCATAGACAGGAGCTTGGAGAAGCCGTCTATCATCTGGCGTTCGCTCATGTCGGCCGGTATGACGCATTTGAGCGCCCCGGCCTGTCTGCCTTTCAGCTGTATCATCTTCCGGCACCTCTGTTCACGTTCTGCTGCTGCGGAGCGGCCTTCTGCTCCGTTTTCTGCGGCTCGGCGTATTTTTCGCCGTTTATGAGGAAGTTGAGCATCTTCCCTACAATCGGCCCGGTCAGCGACGAGCCGGCCTTTCCGGCCTCGGCTATCGCGACCACCGCGTAACGCGGATTCTCGATTGGGGCGTAGCCGGCGAACCACGCGTGGTCGTCGCCCTGCGAGTTCTGCGCCGTCCCGGTTTTTCCGGCGACGCTGACGCCGAAAGTCCCCGCCCTGCGTCCCGTACCGCTCCGCGTGACCTCTTCCACTCCCTGTCTGATGACGCGCAGCACCGACTGGTCGATTCCGAGCGGCTCTGATTCGGGAGCGGCGGCGCTGTTCAGCCGCGGCTTTAACAGTTTACCACCATTCGCGAGCGCTGCGTAGACCCGCGCGACCTGCAGCGGAGTCATGAGGACGTATCCCTGACCGATGGAGTTGTTGACCGTGTCGCCGCCGTACCAGTTTTCCTTGATGCGGCGCTTCTTCCACTCCGGCCCCGGAAGCGTGCCGGCGGCTTCGCCCGAAAGGTCGATGCCGGTCTTTTTCCCTACGCCGAACTTCTCTTCGGTTTCCATCAGGTCTCTTATGCCCATCTTGTAGGCCAGCTCGTAGAAATATACGTCGCAGGAGTCGCGCAGCGCGCCGGTGATGTTCTCTCTCCCGTGTCCGCTGCGCTTCCAGCAGCGGAAGCGCCTGTTGCCGAGCTCGTACCAGCCGGGGCAGTTGACCTGCGTGTTCCTGTTCGCCGTCTTATGCTCAAGCAGGGCGGAACCCGTTATGACCTTGAAGGTCGACGCCGGCGGGTACGCTCCCGAGATGGCCCGGTTCATCATGGGGCGCTCTACGTGGTCCGTGAGCGCGGCCCATTCTTTGTTTGATATCCCCCACGTCAGAGGGTTCGGATCATAGGACGGGGAGGAGTACAGGCATCTTATCGAGCCGTCGTTCACGTCCATCGCGACGATGGCTCCGCGGAAGCCGCCCATGAGCTCCGCGGCGTAGCGCTGCGCCGCAAGGTCTATCGTGAGCTTCATGCCCCCGCCCTTCTGCGTGCGCGTGTAACTTATGTTGCGGAGCCTGCGCCCGCGCGAGTCTACTTCTATGACCTCCTCGCCCGCCGCGCCGCGCAGCACGTCCTCGTACTGGCGTTCGATGCCGTTCTTGCCTATCATGTCGCCGCCGCGGTAAAGCTCGCCGTCTCGTTCCTCGAGCTCATCCTTCGTTATCTCGGCGACGTATCCGACGACGTGCGCTGCATATTGCGCCGCAGGGTATGTGCGCTTCCACACTGGAGTTATGAAGAGGGCCTTTTGGAAGTCCTTGTCCATTATCATCTCGGCCACCTGGGCGAAGGTCAGGTTCGTAGCGACGGTTATGGCGCGGTACGGCGCGGAGTACTGCTTGTCCACGAGCTCGCGCAGCCGCGCCTCGTCCATCGGTATGCCGCTGCGCGTAAGCAGCGCCGCCGTCGCCCTGACGTTCTCGTCCTTCTGAAGGTCGACCGGGTAGCCGCTCAGGTTGAATGTGCGGACGTTCACTGCAAGCGGCGCTCCGTTCACGTCAAGGATGTCGCCGCGCGGAGGCGCTATTCTCAGTATCCTGAGCCTGTTGCGCGAAGCGAGCTTTACATATTCGTCGCCCTGCGCAATCTGGAAGAAGAAGAGCCCCGCCGTCAGCAGGAGCATAGAACAGACGACGGCGTACTGGAATACGCGCGTGCGCCGCATTATGTCGAAGTTGGAGTATTGGCGGCTAACCATTGCCCGATGAGACCTTCCAGAAGAGCCACGAGAAGGCGGCTATGACCGGCACCGCCATGAGCTGCTGCACAGCGAGCTGTCTGACCGCCGGGCCGCTCGGCATGGTCCAGAAGAAGAAATGTATCACGGAATAAAGAAGGTGCGTGAGGGCTGCGAAGGCAGTAAATGTACCGGCCGTGCGCCCCTGCGCGGGGGTCTTGTACCAGAGGAAGCATGCAAGGCCGATAACTCCGCCTCCGATGGCGGCGGACAGCCCCGGCACGTTCGTCCATCGAAGATCCCACAGCAGGCCGCCGGCGAAAGCGGCCCAGACGAGCCCGGTCTGCCGCTCGCCGGATACGCCCGGAAGCAGCGCCATGAACAGCGCCGTCAACAGAAATACGTCCGGCACGATGCAGATGCCCATCAGCAGGAGCTGCGCGAAATCCTGAAGAAGCCATATCACGAAAAGCAACGTCATTTGGCGGCGGCCCCTTTCACGGAAAATACCTCGACGTTGTAGAGCTGCGTCAGATGCGCGCCGGCGCTGAGCCGTATCTCGAGATAGCCTTCTTTGTCCCTGCCGGCCCCGATGATGGTGCCTATCGGCAGCCCAGGCGGGATGAGATCGTTCATAAGCGAGGTCGAAACGGTCATGCCGCGCTCTAGCCTGCGCTCCTCAGGGATATAAAGCAGGCTGAGCCGCCCCGCGCCGTCCCCGTTCACGACACCCAGGTCGCGCGTCTGATCGACTACGGCGGCGAGAAGGAAGGACTGCGACGTCACGAGCTCGACCCAAGCATAATTTTCGCCGGCGCGAGCCACTCGACCGACGAAATATCCGTCGGAGGTTACGGCGGCGTTTTCGGCGACGCCGTCTCGCGTCCCTTTGTCGATGCGGAACTCCTGCCACCAGTCCTGCGGATAGCGCAGCGTGACTACGGCGCGCACGTAAGACTCGCGCGGCTTGACAGGCGCGGCTCCCGCGCGCTGCAGCGCCTCGGCCAGCGCCTGGCGCTCGAGCTCGAGCCGTTCGACGCGCTCGTTGAGCGTAGCGCGCTCAAGCACCCAGTTGCTGCTGAGCTTCACGATGTTGCGGATGTATAGCGCAGGCTTCTCGGGGTATGCGAGAGCGGTGTTCACACACTCGACAGCGGCGTATTTCAGCGCAGGCGCGTAAAGCATGACGAGCAGCACGGCGGCTCCCGCGACGACGGATATGACCCCGCCGAACCACGGACGCGCCTCTCTACCGATAAAGCGCATTCCGGCCCGTTACGCGCCAGGCTTGTTGTCGAGAGTTATGGAGACCTCGCTCGGCTTCCTCGGCGTCTCGAGTATCTTGCCGAGGCCGAGCGCGACGGAATAGAGAGGCTGCTCCGCGATGTGTATAGGGACGTTCAGCGCATCGGCGAAGCGTATGTTGAGGCCGCGCAGGTTCGCCGTTCCGCCGGAGAGCACGATGCCCTGGTCCACGATGTCGCGCACAAGTTCAGGCGGCGTGCGCTCGAGCGTCGTGCGTATCGTGTCCTCTATCTGGACGATGACGGGCTCTATCGCATCGCGCACCTCCTCGGAGGTTATCGTGACGACTTTCGGCAGCCCGTCTACGAGGTCGCGCCCCTTTACGTCCATGCGCAGCTCCTGCTCGAGCGGGATTACGGAGCCTATCGCTATCTTTATCTCCTCGGCCGTGCTTTCGCCGATGGCGAGCGTATAGTTCTGACGAAGAAGAGAGACTATCGCCTCGTCGAGAGCCTCGCCCGCGACGCGCAGCGACTGGTTGATGACGATGCCGCCGAGCGACATGACGGCGACTTCGCAGGTGCCGCCGCCCATATTGACGACCATATTGCCCTGCGCCTCGTTGATGGGCAGTCCTATGCCTACGGCGGCGGCGAGCGGCTCCTCTACGACGAAGGCCTCCTTGGCTCCCGCCGCGAGCGTCACCTCTACAACGGCGCGCTTCTCGACCTCTGTCACGCTCGCGGGCACGCAGACCGCGACGCGCGGGTGCGAAAATACGCCGCCGGACGCGCCGGCGCGCGACATATAATGGCGTATCATGTGGCGCGTCATCTCGAAATCGGCTATGACCCCGTGCGAAAGCGGACGCAGCGTGCTGATGCCGACCGGCGTGCGCCCTATCATCTTCTTCGCCGCGGCGCCGAATGCTATTATCTCCTTCTGCCCTTTGCGGTTGAGGTTCCGCACCGCGATGACCGAGGGCTCGTCTATCGTGACGCCCTTTGATTTGACGTAGATGACCGTGTTCACTGTCCCTATGTCTATCCCTATCTCGTGGTTGAAAATGTTCGGTTTGAATTTAAACAAAAAAAGCTCCCCGCTTTCCGTCCATCTCGTTAT
The DNA here is from genome assembly GCF_002159945.1 of Cloacibacillus sp. An23. NCBI lineage: Bacteria > Thermotogati > Synergistota > Synergistia > Synergistales > Synergistaceae > Cloacibacillus > Cloacibacillus sp. An23. The sequence goes on from NZ_NFJQ01000012.1 coordinate 49,328, forward strand.
TCGCCGTACGGCTCAGAGCCGTCCGCCGCGCCGACCGGGAAAAGCTCTCCGCCCGCCGCTATATAGTGGCGCTTAAGCTTTATGCCGAGCACGCCCAGCGCCTTTCTGACATGTTCCGTCAGCCTTTTGTCGTCGCGGCTCGCTAATCGGGAGCCGTCGGGGTGGTTGTGTACCAGCACGACGCCGTATGCTCCGGCGCGAACCGCGCGGCGAAAGAACACCGGAAGGTCGAGATAAGCCCCGGCCATCCCGCCGTAAGAAAGCTCCGCCTCGTCTATAAGGCCGTCGCGCGCGTCGAGGAAGAGCGCGTATATCGTCTCGCGCTCGGAGTACTTCGTCTCAAGGGCTATCGACAGCAGGCGGTTCTTCCATTCCTTTTTCTCGCCGGCGCCGGCGACCGCGAGCCTTTTCCCGAGCTCGAGCGACGCCGCGAGCGCCGCCGCTTTCGCGTCTTTCAGCCCCTTTTCGCGCATCAGCTCGCCGACCGTGGCGCGCGCGAGCCCTTCAAGGCCGCCCATGCGCGACAGCAGCCCGTGCGATAGAGCCATCACGTCCTCGCCGTGCCTGCCTGTGCGCAGTATCACCGCGAGCAGCTCGGCGACGGAGAGGCTCTCCGGCCCGAACCGGAGCAGCTTCTCACGCGGACGCTCGTCGCTGTGCAGGCTGGCGAAGTCCATACGGTTCCTGTTCTATCTGGGCCAGAAGGGGTTGTGGGCCCTCTCCGCCCCTATCGTGGTCTCGGGCCCGTGTCCGGGGAACACCCTCATGCAGTCGGGAAGCCCTTCGAATTTTTTCAGCGACTCGAGAAGCGCGGCTTCATCGCCTCCGGGAAGGTCGCTCCTGCCTATCGAGCGCGCGAACAGCGTGTCGCCGGAGAGCATGATCTTCTCGTCCCCGTCGCTCACGATGACCGATATGCCGCCTGGCGTGTGTCCGGGCGTGTGTATCACGTCGAGAGTCATCTTTCCGACCGTAAGCTTGTCGCCGTCGTGCAGAAGCATGTCCGGCTTATTCACTGATATGAGCTCTCCCATCATAGTGGAAAGGTTCTTCGACGGGTCCTCGAGGCAGCCGGCGTCGTCCTCGTGTATCGCGACGCCGCGCGCCGCCATGCCGCGGAGGTATTCGACTCCGGCTATATGGTCGTTGTGCCCGTGCGTAAGCAGAACCATGTCGAGCTTTATACCGTGCGCGCTGACGAAGTCGACGACCTCCTGCGCAGGGCCGCCCGGATCGACGGCGAATCCGTTGCCGTCGTCGTCCCATATAAGGTAGCAGTTCGTCCACAGCGTCCCGAGCGGGAATCTTTTGATGTTCATTGCCTTCACTCCTTGGTGTCTATCATAAGGGTCACTGGGCCGTCGTTATGGATGTCCACAGCCATGTAGGCCTGGAATTTTCCGTGCGCGGTCCGCACTCCCTCTTTTTCTACAGCCGATATAAATTTCTCATACATTTCGTTCGCAAACTCCGGCGGCGCGGCCTTGGCCCACGAAGGACGCCGTCCTTTCCGGCAGTCGCCGCAAAGCGTGAACTGCGAAACTATCAGCGCCTCGCCTCCGACGTCCTTAAGCGAAAGATTCATCTTCCCGGCCTCGTCGTCGAAGACGCGGAGATTTACGATTTTTTCCGCTAGCCAGTCTATGTCCTTCTGCGTATCATCCGGGACGACGCCGAGCAGAACTGTTATTCCCTTGCCTATTTCTCCGATCGTTTCGCCGCCGACGGATACCGACGACGAAGTTACGCGCTGAATCAGCGCCTTCATTCCTCTACCCCCTGGTAACCTCTAGTATTCCGGATATATTGTTCAGCTTCGCGATGATGCGGTACAGATGCTCCAGGTCCTTCACCTGAAGGTCCGCGACGACGCGCGTGCGCGTGTTGTTCACGAGGCTGGCCTTGACGTTCGTGATGAGGCCGTCCATCACGGTGACGGCCTGGACGATGTCCGCGAGCAGCGACGGCTTGTCCGCGCCCTCTATCTTGAGCCGCGCCGTATAGCGCGTGTTCTTAGGCATACCCCATGAGACTGATACCCTTTTCCCCGGGTCGCTCTTTTCCAGGTTCGCGCAGTCTTTTCTGTGTACGGAAATGCCGTGGCTCTGCGTTACGACGCCCGTTATCGCGTCGCCAGGAATAGGGCGGCAGCACTGCGCGAGAGTGACTAGAACACCCTGCGCGCCGTCCACGACGATTTCGGAGTCCGCCTCCTTGCGCTGCTGCGGCTGCGCGGCGGCGGGCTGTTCCAGAGGCTGGGCCTTCGGCGTCTCGGGCGTCACGCGCCCAAGTATGCTCGACGGAGAGTGGCTGCCGCTGCCGACCGCTATCACGAGCTCGTCCAGGCTTGCGTATCCAAGTTCGCGCGCTATGTGGGCGAGCTGCGGCGTTATAGGCTCGAGAGGGTTCTCGACCCCGGGACTCCGGCGCGCGGCCTCCTTTTCCAGAAGCTCGCGGCCGCGCTTGGATTTTTCCTCGCGTTCCTGACGCTCTTGCTGGCGGAACCACGATTTGATCTTCGCGCGCGTGCGGCTCGACTTCGCTATCTTCAGCCAGTCGCGCGAAGGTTTGCCCTGCGGCGACGTCAATATGCGGACGATGTCGCCGTTCTGGAGCTCCTGATCCATAGGCGCTATGCGCCCGTTTATCATAGTGCCGACGCACTTATGCCCTATCTCCGTGTGTATCGCGTAGGCGAAGTCTATCGAGGTGGAGCCGTTCGGCACCGAGACGACCTTGCCTTTAGGCGTAAAGACGAATACGTCGCTCGAGAGCACGTCTGTCTTGAGGTTGTCCATGAACTGCGCGCCGCTCGGCGTCTCCGCGTCGCTGTCGCGTCCCTCGGCGGAGGTCTCGAGCGCCTTGCGTATCCACGTGAGCCCCTTGTCCAGGTTGTCGACCTTCTGCCCGCCCTCCTTGTAGTTCCAGTGGGCGGCGATGCCGTACTCGGCGAGGAAGTGCATCTCTTTCGTCCTTATCTGCACTTCGAGCGGATCTCCGTTCGGGCCGACTACCGTCGTATGCAGCGACTGGTACATATTGCTCTTAGGGTTGGCTATATAGTCGTCGAAAAGGCCAGGAATCGGCTTCCATATCGTATGAACCAGGCCGAGCACCTGATAGCATTCGCCGACGGTCTTGACTATGACTCGCAGCGCGAGAAGGTCGTAGAGCTGTTCGAGCGAAAGGTTCTTGCGCCGCATTTTCTCGTAAATGCTGTAGAAATGCTTCGGGCGGCCCTTTATCGAGGCCTCGATGCCTTCCTCCTTGAGCTTGTTGGAGAGGATGTCCATGGCCTCTTTTATTATCATCTCGCGCTCGGGCAGCTTTTTGCGCACGCGGCGCTTGATGTCGTAATACATTTCCGGGTCGAGTATTCTGAAAGAGAGATCCTCGAGCTCGCGCTTTACCTGATATATGCCGAGGCGGTGCGCGAGCGGCGCGTATATTTCCAGCGTCTCGCGCGCTATCGAAAGCTGCTTTTCGCGGCGGTGTGAAGATATCGTACGCATATTGTGAAGGCGGTCCGCGAGCTTGATGAGCACGACGCGGATGTCCTTCGCCATTACGACGAACATCTTGCGCAGGTTTTCGGCCTGGTATTCCTCGACGGATTTGAACTGGAGCTTGCCGAGCTTCGTGACGCCGTCTACGAGCGTTACGACGTCCTCGCCGAAACGCTCCTTTAGCTGCTCTCCGGTGACGCTCGTATCCTCAAGCACGTCGTGGAGAAGCGCCGCGACTATCGTCTCGCAGTCCATCTCCATGCCGGCGAGTATCGAAGCGACGCTGACTGTGTGTATTATGTAGGGCTCGCCAGTGTAGCGGCGTTGGCTGCCGTGGGCCTCGGAGGAAAATACGAAGGTCTCGCCTATCGTTTTCATGTCCTCCTTAGGCAGGTAGAGCGACGCCTTGCTCCACAGGTCCTGCCACGCTAGGCGCAGCGAGGCGACGCGCTGATCTTCGGGGATGCGTCCCCAGTAGCCTTCCATCAGCGCGCGGTTTTCCCTTTCGCCTATTGAGAAGCCGCGCGTTCCGCCTATTTCAGAAAGATGAGCCGACCTTACGTTGACGGCGCCGGTTTTCTTTTCTTCGCCCACTGCCGACCGCCCTCTTTCAATCAGTCTTCGCGTCCCGCGCTACCATTTTTTCAAGAACGAACTGGAGCGACGTTACGTTGCGCCACGTGTCGAGCCTCGGCTTATACACCCATCCGTCGAGCCAGCCGCAGCCGCCGCTGAACATATCTGCGGCGCCGAAGGCCAGCAGCGACACTGGGCCGAGCGAAACCTTGACGTGCTTTCCGCCTTTGCCGAGCGGCGCGAGAGTCATTTTTCCGTTATATGGCGCGTAGAGGGTCGGCGACGGGTTGTCCATGCCGAAAGGGCCCAGCGCCGACGCTTCCGCCCACGTCTTCATGTCGAGGTTGGCGGGGTTCCAATAGAGAAGTTCTTCCTTCTCTCCGACGACCTTGACGCGCGAGAGTATCTCTTCCATTTTTTCGCGCACCTCGCGCCAGTTTTCCATCTTGACGCTGAAGCCGGCGGCGAGGCGGTGTCCGCCCCATGTGTTGAGGAGCGGTGCAAGCTGCTTCAGCACGCCGACGGCGTCGCCGCCCGCGGGCATACGCAGCGTGCCGCGCATGATGCTGTCTCCGACGGATGCGGCGAGCGCCACAGGAGCGTTTCTGTCGCCGCATATCCGGCTCGCCACGCTGCTCAGCACGCCTACCGACCAGCCGTCGTTTGTCAGGACGTACTTGAATCCTTCGCCGGCGAGACCGTCAACTTCTTCGAGTATCTTTGTTGAGAGTTCGCGGCGTTTTCTGTTCAGCGCTATGAGCTTGCCTACCTTTCCGGCCAAATCATTGCCTGGGAACAAAACCTCTACCGCGAGGTCGGCCAGATAAAGTCTTCCTGCCGCGTTAAGGCACGGTATAACACGCATGGCGAGGTCTTCCGTGTCGATGGAAGAAGCTGAGATGCCGAGCTGCTCCATCAGCAGGCCCAGTCCGGGACGAGCCTTGGAACGGATCGATTTTATGCCCTCGCGCACCAGCGCGCGGTTGAGGGAAGAGGACAGAGAAACGCAGTCGGCGATCGTCGCGAGCGCCACGACGTCGAGAAGTTTCATAAGCTGGCGGCGCGGCATAAGCTCGTTCTGCCATATCCAGCACCACAGCACCGCGGTCGCACACAGCCGCTTCGCATCGGCGTCGCCGCATATCTGCGGGTTGACGAGAGTGTCGCTCTCGGCTCGTTTTCCCTCGACCAGATGGTGGTCGAATATGACTACCGGAATGCCGTTCTTTTTTAATATTTCTACGGATTCGACGTCCTGAGTGCCGCAGTCCACGACTATGACAAGGTCGCACTTGCGCTTCGCGATGATCTGCGCCACGTCTTTGTGCAGTCCGTACCCCTGGTTGAAGCGGTGCGGTATAAAATACCGCACGTGCGCCCCGCGGGACAGTGCCAATTCCATAGCGATGGCGGTGGCAGATATTCCGTCGACGTCGTAGTCTCCGTAGACAACAACGTTTGAGGAAGCGCCGAGACTGCGCACAAGCGCGGCGGCGTTCGCATTGTCCGCGCCGAGGTCGAGCTTTTCAAGCAGCATCGGCAGGTAGGGCGAGAGCCAGTTCTCCACCTCTTTAGGCATGACGTCCGCCGTGAGGCCGCGCATCTCGAGCAGAGAAGCCTGGAACGGCGAGCAGTTGAACTTGGCGGCTATCTGTGCCGACACCTCGGTCTGCTTGTGTATGTTGAGAGAATCTTTAGCGCAGCGTACTACCAACGCTATTCCGCCGTTTCGCTGCGTTGTTCAGCGCTCTTCTGCTCCTGAGCGGCCGCATCCGACTTTGCCGTCACGGAGTCGAGTATAGCCTTCTTTTCCTGCTCGAGCGCGGCTATCTTGCCTTCCTTTTCCTTCATCTGCTTCTTCAGCTTAGAGCGCACTTCGAACACGGAGAAGAGAGAGAAAAACCACATGACGGCGGCTCCGAGAGAGAAGAGCGCCACTTCCCATACCCCCTGCGGAAGCGTCCACTGCCAGATGATGAACTTTACATTGACGTCGCCGATATTCTGAAAGGCGAACAGCGCAGACAGAAACATAGTAAGCACAATCGCAAGCACGTAACTTTTCAACGGCAATCCCTCCTGCGGCGCGGGCACAAAACCTCACGCGCCCCATCTTCATATACAGCACATATAATAGCATAATTAAAAAAAAATCTCTCCCACATAAGGCTGCGGGAGAGATTTTCTATGTTTTCGGAGCGTTTTCTAATATTTGGGCGAACGGAGATACCAAGTTACCAGCAGTCCGCCAGCGATGCAGATGGAGCTGTAGGTACCGGCGAGTATGCCTATGAGGAAGGCGAACGCGAAGTTGCTGATGACCTCGCCGCCCCAAATATACATGGCGATGATAGGAAGCAGGGTCGTCAGCGACGTGTTGACGGTACGTGAGAGCGTCTGGTTGATGGAGCGGTTCACGAGCACGTCGATGCCCACGGAGCGCACGCTGCTCCAGTTTTCTCTGACGCGGTCGAGGACGACTATCGAGTCGTTCAGCGAGTAGCCCGCGATGGTCAGAATCGCCGCGATGAAGGTCACGGAGACTTCCTTTCCGGTGAGGCTGTAAGCGCCGAGCATGATTATTACGTCGTGCATCAGCGCCGCGACCGCAACGGCTCCGAAGCGGAAACGGAAGCGGTACGCCATGTAGACGAGTATCGCAGCGAGAGCGAGCGTCAGGGAGTAAACGGCCTGCATACGCAGCTCTCCGCCGACAACCGGCCCTATTTTGTCTATGCGCAGCACCTTGTAGGCGCCGATGTCTGATCCGAGTACGGCGAGCACCGCTTTGCGCACCTCGTCGTCCTGTGCCTGGAAACGCAGCAGTATCGTCCTGTCGTCGAAGGCCTGTATCGTCGCGCTGCCGTGGCCTATCTTCGCGAGCGCGGCGCGCACAGCCCCGACGTCTGCGGGCTTTTCAAACTCGACCTGAAGCACGAGCCCTCCGGTGAAGTCTACGCCGAAGTTGAGCCCCTTCGTCGCAAGCAGCGCGATCGAGGCCGCTATCATGACGACGCTGATGCTTATGAGTATCTTCCTATATTTGATGAACGGTATGTTCAGTTTTGAAGCGTCAAAAAATGTCATCGTTCGCGCCTCTCTCCTATATAGTCTGTTTTTTGCGCGCAGACAGCGCTATGCCGAGAAGCGTGCGCGTGACCACGACATTGCAGAACACGGACGCGACGATGCCTATGCTGAGCGTTACGGCGAAGCCGCGTATCGGGCCGCTGCCGAAATAGAAGAGTATCGCGGCGGCGATGAGCGTCGTGATGTTGGAGTCGAGTATGACGACGAGCGCCTTGCGGAAGCCCGCGTCAAGGGCGGCCATCGTCGTCTTTCCAGCGCGCAGCTCTTCCTTCATGCGTTCATATATAAGTATGTTGCCGTCTACGGCCATGCCTATGGTCAGCACCATACCTCCGATTCCGGGCAGGGTCAGAGTCGAGTGGAGTGCTATCATCATCGCGACGACGAGTAGCATCGCCGTGCAGAGCGCGATGTCGGCGGCTATGCCGAGGAAGCCGTAGTAGACTATCATGAATATGACGACGAGAGCGGCTCCGATGAGGCCGGACTTGACGCCGTCGTGAACGGAGTCGGCTCCGAGCGACGGACCGACGGACCTGTTCTCAAGAATTTCGACCGACACGGGGAGAGCTCCTGCGCGAAGCATGATCGCGAGGCGGTTCGCCTCTTCTGTAGTAAACGAACCCGTTATCTGCGCCTCGCCGCCCGAGATGCGCTGCTGTACGACAGGGGCGGAGATAACCGTGCCGTCGAGCACTATCGCTATCTGTTTGTTGATGTTCGCCGCGGTAGCCTCGTCGAAGAGCTTCGCTCCTTCCGCGTTGAAGGTGAGCGAGACGGCGGCCTTTCCAAACTGATCGAAGGTCGTCTCCGCTTTCGTCAGATCTCCGCCGCTGACATACTGCTTGCCAAGCAGGTAAGCTCCGCCGTCTTCGTTCGTGGCGACCGTCATTTCCGCATTGTCCTTTACGGCGGCCTTCATCTGCTCTATGTAAAGGCCGACTTCGTCCTTAGCCCTCTGCCAGCGCTCCTGCGCGGCTTTGAACTGTTCGTCGCTGTCGTAGTTGGAGCGTACCGGCTGCGCAGGTACGCGCGGCGATTCGCCGAGCACCTGGCGGAACTGGAGGACCGCGGTGCGTCCTATAAGATCGAGAGCCGCCTCCGGGTCGTCGACTCCGGGAAGGCCGATGGCGACGCGGTCGTCGCCCTCGCGCTGTATGATGGGCTCGACTATACCGTACTGGTCTATCCTGGAACGAAGCACGACCAGAAGCCGGTCAATGCTGTCCGGCGTAAGAGGGCTTTCCGGAGTTCCCTTGGCCTGCAGCACGATGTGCACGCCGCCGCTCAGGTCTAGTCCCATACGCATCTTCCCCTTTATAGGGAAGGCGACCACGGCGGCTATGACGATAACGGCGACGACGACGATCAGCCGCCATTTGTCTCTTTTCAGCATCTATATGCGCCTCCTCACAAAGAAAACGGAGTGGACTACCTCACAGCCGTCCTCTCCGTAAAATGTCACAAGTCTTTCTTTCGGACGTTAAAGCTTTGTATTCTGCCCGTCTTGTTATTTCTCGAAGCCGGCGCCTACCTGACGGGGCTTCTCTTCCTGGACAGGAGCCTCGGCGGGCTGGGCCTCGGCCGGCTGTGCTTCGGCGGTTTCGGGGAGAGCCTCTTCCTGCTTTGTTTCCGCCTCCTGCGCCGGCTGTTCGTTCTTTTTGGACTTCTTTTTCTTGGGCTGCTGCGGCGCGGGGCTGCTTTCGCCCTTCTTCATAGATATTGAACTTTTGAGGATGCGGGCCTTGACTCCTTCGTCAAGCTCGATCAGATAGCTGTCGTCGAGTATCTCACGGACCACGCCGAAAAACCCTCCGGCTGTGATCACCGTGTCGCCCCTGCTGATGCTGGCGAGCATCTCTTCATGCGCCCTCTGCTTTTTCTTCTGCGGCCTGATGATCATAAAGTAGAATATCGCCGCGAACATCGCGAGAGGTAACATCATCCCCATCAATCCGCCCTGCTGCTGCAAAGAAAACTCCTCCTTACAAATGTGTATGATTCGCCTATATGCGTAACAACGGCTATTTTAACATGACATCGCCGGTTATGACTATTCGTTTTGCTTTAAAAAGCTACTTTTCCCGCTCTTTGAGGAAGAAGAGAAGCTTTTCAAGCTCTACGAATATGTCCACACGATAGAAAAGTATGCGGTCGGGCACGACGACGGTCGCCGGCGTAAATGCCAGTATGCCCTTGAGAGTCGGCGACGCGGCGGCCTTGTCTACGCAGGACTGGGCCGCCGCCGCTGGAACCGCGAGTATGAGAACTTCTATATTGCGCTCTTCCATGACTTTCGCTATATCGTCGACGTGGAAGCAGTCTACGCCCATAAGCTTTTTGCCGACTTTTTCCGGATCGACGTCGAAGAGCGCCTCCACGCTGAATTTATAGCTCTGGAAGGCTGTGTGGCCCATCAGCGCGGTGCCGAGGTTTCCGACCCCCGCGAGGGCGACGTGCCACACCCTCGGCGAAGCGAGGATGTTTTCTATATGGGCGCAGAGGCGGTTGACGTGATACCCGACGCCGCGCTTGCCGATCTCTCCGAAATACGAAAGGTCTTTCCTCACCTGGCTCGCCTTGATGCCGAGCATTTCGCCCATCTGCAGCGACGAGACGACCTTGCGTCCTTCTTCCTTCATTAAAATGAGCAGACGGTAATATTGAATCAGCCTTTCTACCGTCGGTTCCGCTACCTTCATAACGAACGTTAGTCCTCCTTTGTCGCGCCGCCCGGCGACGCAAGAGCCGCCGGCCCGCTTCCAAATTCTTTTATGAGTTTACCAGGGCCTTTCGTCCTGATTTACCTGCCTCTCATCAACGACGGTATAGGCCTGCGCCCCGCGCTTGAGCGCGGCCTCGTCGGCGCACTCGACCTTCACCGACAGAACGCGCCGTGGGTATGCTACTTCAAGCGAGTCGCCGTTTCTGACCTCGGCGGCGGGCTTGCACTGCCGCCCGTTCAGCCGAACGGCGCCGACTTCCGCCATTTCCTGAGCGACGGTCCTGCGTTTTATCAGCCGCGATAGCTTTAAGAACTTGTCCAGTCTCAATCAGACACCTCCGTAATGTTAAAAAGTATAATGCTTAACATTCCTCAGCGCAATAAACGGAGCTCCGTAAAAACAAAGAAACACCCGGCGAAGCCGGGTGTCGGATATTATTCAAGGAAGTCTTTCAGCTTTTTGCTGCGGCTCGGGTGGCGCAGTTTGCGGAGCGCCTTCGCCTCTATCTGCCTTATGCGTTCTCTCGTGACGCCGAAGCGGCGGCCAACCTCTTCGAGCGTATGAGCGTGCCCGTCCTCGAGGCCGAAACGCAGCCGCAGGACTTCTCTCTCCCTGTCGGTGAGGTCGTCGAGCATTTCGTCGAGCTGTTCGCGCAGTATCTGGCTCGCCGCAGCCTCTTCAGGGCTCGGCAGGTCTTTGTCCTCGAGGAAGTCGCCGAGCTGGCTGTCCTCCTCTTCGCCGATAGGAGTTTCGAGCGACACCGGCTCCTGCGCGATGCGCTGTATCTCCTCGACCCTGTCGGAGGGTATCTCCATGCCTGCGGCTATCTCTTCAGCAGTAGGTTCGCGTCCAAGCTTCTGCACGAGCTGGCGCGAGACGCGTATGAGCTTGTTGATGGTCTCGACCATGTGGACGGGAATGCGTATCGTGCGGGCCTGGTCGGCTATCGCGCGCGTTATGGCCTGGCGTATCCACCAGGTCGCATAGGTGCTGAACTTGTATCCCTTGTGATAGTCGAACTTCTCCACCGCGCGGATGAGGCCGAGGTTGCCCTCCTGTATGAGGTCGAGGAAGAGCATCCCGCGTCCGATGTATTTTTTAGCGATGCTGACGACCAGGCGCAGGTTCGCCTCGACCAGCGCGTCCTTGCACGACGCGTCGCCGGCCTCGACGCCCTTCGCTAGTTTTACCTCGTCCTCCGATGTCAGAAGCGGGATTTTGCCTATCTCGCGCAGGTACATGCGGACGGGGTCGGAAAGCGGAAGGTCCTCAAGGTCCCCCATATCGTCCGCGCCGGACGACGCGAGCACCGTTTCTCCCTCGGATGGATCGACCTTCGTCTTCGGCTCGTCGATTACGTCGACGCCGAGCTCCATAAGGTTCATGTATATGTTGTCGAGGATGTCCGCGGTGAGGAAATCCTTCGGCATTTTTTTCTCTATATCCTCGTAGGTAACGAAGCCCTTCTCTCGTCCCTCGTGGAGCAGGTCGCGCACGTTGTCTATGTAGGCGCTGTAATCCGTGCCGTCCTGGTCGTCTCCGGACGCGCTGTCGGAACCGTCGCCCTCGTCATCGTCGTCGATCGGCTCTATCACGTTGAGAAGGTCGGCGTCGTCCTCGATTGAATCGAGCTTGTCCATCCCCATCTCGCCGGGATAGCCGCCGTCCGCGGACATCGGCTCAGTCAAAGCTTCCGCGCTCATCGCGGCGTCTGCTGCAGAGGATTTTTCTTCAGGCATAATTTCGGCTGTCTTTTTTTTCGTTTTCTTCATGCCTTTATACTGCCTCCCTTTAGTAGTCTTGTGTAACGCAGATATTCTTTATACTCTTCATCTGTTATGCTGCCGTCTTTTATTTTTGAGACAAGCGGCGCTATATGCCGTTTTATAAATTTATGCCGCAGCTCGTCTATCAGCCTGTAGGCCGTGCCGCGGGTGATGCCCTCGCGCGCGAGCAGGCCGTTGCCTCTCGCTATTATCCTCATGCCGGTTTCATCGTTCATCTGCTGCCAGCGTCTTTCAAGAGCCTCCGGCTCGTCGCCGGAAAGTATGGCGAAAATCACGGAGCGCACCCTTTCGTCGGAAACGTAGAGCGCGATGTTGCTCATGTCGCACGAGGCGCGCATCTCCTCGTCGTTCCAGAGGAGGCTGCATATCATATATTCCAGATCGTCGCCGTAAGTCTCGGCTCGTTCCGGCTCTGGCGGAGCCGCAGCCTGTGTTTCCTGCAAGCTTCTTTCGGGCGCTGTACGCCTGCCGCCGCGCCTGGCGTCTATAAGCGCTTTAACCTCGTGCGGGAAAAGACCCAGCGCTTCGCTCAGCTCGTCTATGTACGGAGCCACGTCGAATACGGAAAGGGACGCGAGACCGTCCAAGAGGTCGTTTCGCGCCTCAGGCGCGCGTTCCGGATCTTTGAGCGCTCCGCTCCGCAGCCGAACGTGGTAGAGCGGCAGCGGCAGCGCCTCGTTTATAGATTTTTCAAAAAGCTCCGGCCCCTCGGGCAGAAGAAGCAGCTCGTCTGGGTCCTTGCCGCCGCTCCACACGGCGCGCTTCGCCGTCACGCCCTCCGCCTGCAGTATGTACATCGCCCGGAGCGCGGCTTCTTCACCGGCAGAATCAGAATCATAGCACACATAGCACAGTCCCGTCATCCTTTTTATAAGCGACGCCTGAACGGAGGTGAGAGCAGTGCCCAAGGATGCGACGGTGTTCGTGAATCCGCACATATGCGCCCTGATGGCGTCCATGTAGCCTTCGACGAGTATGGCGCTCCCTTTGGAGGAAATTTCTGGCTTCGCCTTGTTCAGCAGGTAAAGGTTGTGTCGTTTGTTAAAAACGCGGCTTTCTGGGCTGTTCATATATTTGGCTCCGTCGCCGTCGAGTATGCGGCCGCCGAAGCCGACGACGCGCCCGGTTATGCTGTATATAGGGAACATGACCCTTCCGCGGAATCTGTCGTAGCACCCGCCGCTGCGCCCTACGAGCGCAAGTCCGCCCTCGACCGCCTGTTCGGCGGATATCCCCCTGCGCTTCAGGCTTCGCAGAAGCGAGTCCCAAGAGGTAGGCGCCCAGCCTATCTCGAAACGAACGGCGTCCGAGTGGGATATAGAGCGTCGCTCGAGGTATTTTCTCGCGGGCTCGCCTTCCGGCGCGTTCAGCGACTCCATGAAAAATTCGAGAGCGGCTCTGTTGACGTCCGTCTTTGCGCGGCGCTCCGGCGAGGAGCCGTGGGTAGCAGACAGCGTGACGCCGGCTTTTTCGGCAAGCCGCTCGAGAGCCTCCCTAAAACCGAGGTGTTCGCGCTCCATAATGAACGAAAATATGTCTCCGCCTTTGCCGCAGCCGAAGCAGTGAAAGGTCTGGCGGTCCGGCGAGACGCAGAAGGAGGGCGTTTTCTCGTTATGGAAGGGACAGCAGCCCCAATAGTTCTGTCCCTGCTTCTTGAGCTGAACGGATTCGGAGACGACGTCGACGATATCAAGCTTTGATTTTATTTCACGGACATCGTCCGACGCCATACTCAAGCCCCCAGTGCTTAAAAACAAGAAAATCAGAGGGAGAGCTTTACTCTCCCTCTAATCTATTATCACAGACTGCCTTGAATTTGTGGCGCTGTTACAGCGCGAAAAGAGGAGCCAAAACGGTGGCGACGACGGACATAAGCTTGATGAGTATGTTGAGGCTCGGTCCAGCCGTATCCTTGAAGGGGTCGCCGACAGTGTCGCCGACTACCGCCGCCGCGTGCGCCGGGGTGCCCTTGCCGCCGAAGTTTCCGCTTTCGATGTATTTCTTGCCGTTGTCCCAGGCTCCGCCCGCGTTGGACATGAATATAGCCATCATGACGCCGGTGACTATGGAACCGCCGAGCATTCCGCCGAGAGCAGGAGCTCCGAGAACGAGGCCTACCACTATCGGAGCGAGGACCGCCATGAGACCGGGGACTATCATTTCGCGGAGTGCCGCGGCCGTGGAGATATCGACGCAGCGCTCATACTCCGGGCGTCCAGTGCCTTCCATGATTCCGGGGATCTCTCTGAACTGGCGTCTGACTTCTTCGATCATTCTCTCAGCGGCGCGGCTTACGGCCTGGATGGAGAGGGCGCTGAAGAGGAAGGGCAGGAGTCCGCCGATGAAGAGGCCGACCATGACGTAGGGGTCTTTAAGGTCTATCGTGGTGAGGTTGGTCGCTTCGGCGTAAGCGACGAAGAGGGCGAGAGCCGTAAGGGCCGCGGAACCGATCGCAAGCCCCTTGCCGACCGCGGCGGTGGTGTTGCCGACCGCGTCGAGGTTGTCGGTGATTTCTCTGACTTCATGGGGAAGCTCCGCCATTTCGGCGATGCCGCCGGCGTTGTCGGCTATCGGGCCGTAGGCGTCGACGGAGAGGGCCATGCCGGTGATCGCGAGCATTCCGACCGCGGAGCAGGCGATGCCGTAGAGTCCGCCGAAAGCGTATCCGGCTATCGTAGCGACGCAGACGAGTATGACGGGGATGGCAGTCGATTTCATTCCGACGCCGAGGCCGGCGAGGATATTGGTCGCGGCTCCGGTCTCGGAGGCTGCGGCTATCTCTTTGACGCTGCCGTAGTCGCCGGAGGTGTAATATTCAGTCGCCGCGCCTATCAGCAGGCCGCAGATGACGCCGGAAATGACAGCGACGAAGAGCGTCAGGTCGCCGAACATCCAGTTCGTAAGGAAGTAAGCGCCGATTATCATGAAGAGTCCGGTCGAGCCGAGCCCTATCCTGAGCGCTTTCGCGGGGTCTCCGCCTTCCTTGACTCTGACGAAGAACGTGCCGAGTATCGAGGATATGATTCCTATAGCGGAGAGAAGAAGCGGATAAAGGACTCCGCCCTCGTCCACCGCTATGGCTCCTATAGCCATAGCTGCGATTATAGAGTTGACGTACGATTCAAAGAGGTCGGCTCCCATGCCGGCGATGTCGCCGACGTTGTCTCCGACGTTGTCGGCTATGACGGCCGGGTTGCGCGGGTCGTCCTCGGGGATGCCCGCTTCGACCTTACCGACGAGGTCGGCTCCGACGTCCGCAGCCTTGGTGTAGATACCGCCGCCGACGCGCGCGAAGAGCGCTATCGAGCTGGCTCCGAATCCGAAGGCGGTGACGAGGTTGGCGTCTCTGAAGATGTAATACATGACGACGACACCGAGAAGCCCGACGCCGACGACCGTCATTCCCATGACGCTGCCGCCGGTGAAGGCGATCTTAAGAGCGCCGTTCATGCCGTGGGTGGCCGCGTAGGCCGTCTTGCCGTTGGACTTGGTAGCCACGCGCATTCCGACGTACCCGGTGAGGGCGCTGCAAATGGCTCCGCAGACGAAGCAGACGGCGCTGGCCGGGTCAATTTTCCACGCAAGTAGAGCGCCGACGATGATTACAAACGGTATCAAGGCTTTGTATTCTCTGTAGAGGAAGGCCATGGCTCCCCCCTGAATGATGCCGGACAGCTCATTCACACGCGCGTGATCGACCTTGAACGCGCTTATCTTGCCGGATGCGTACGCAGCGTATGCCAGCGCAAGCGCCCCGACCACTCCCGTTAACAACAGCATATTCATCTCTGAATTGCCCCCTTGAAGGTTTTAATTATGCTTTCGGCTTCATCCTGAGCCGGTAAGCAATTATATCGTTTGTGAACGCATTTATCAACTGCCAAAAAGACGATTGAGACGAGACTGCGGCGAAAGAAATTCTATTTTTTGATTTTACCGTCGATATACACGCGGACATTTTCGCCGCCGCTCTCTCCGCCTTTCAGCGCAGAGAGCATTCCCAGCACGCCGCCGCGTATGAAGTCGGCTATGAAATCCTTCATCGGAAGCGGCCTGTCCCCTATATAAATCTTCGCGCTGCGATAGGAGCCTCCGCGCACGGCCGCGGCCAAACGGCGCGCCATCTCCGGCTCGTCGCCCGCGCCGAAGCGAAGTTTCCCGTCGCCCGGCGCGCGTCTGTCGTAAACCATAAAGACGCCCTTCACCGAGTCAGGGCGGCTTTCGCCGCTTTCGACCCATATTTTCGGAACTTCAAGATATTTCCCGCCCTCCAGCAGCACCACCTCGGCGTCTGGGAAATAACGCGACGCCACGGCCTCAGGCGAAATTTCGCCGGCACGGCGCTCCTCGACCGACAGGCCGTCGCTTCCCCAAAGCGCGGCGCGCACGCCGAGCGACAATGCGCGTCCGCTGTCCGTGCCGCATGGGGAAAGGACGGATTCGGAGGTCCGCTTTATATATCCAGTCTCCACGCCCAGACGCGCAAGCTCCTCAAGCAGTTTCATGCAGAGCGTCGTCTTTCCGCTGTCTTTAAAGCCGGAAACCGCGAATATGCGAATCATTTATGGTCACCGTCCAAAATAGAATCCCAGTCGGAGCTCTTTACGATGTTGTGATAAATATCAAGCAGGAACATCCCGAGCGATAGAAGCAGCGGACCGACGAAGACGCCTATGAAGCCCCAGGCGTAGAGACCGCCGAAGAGGCCGATGAAGACCAGCAGCATGTGTATCTTGCTGCCCTCGGATATGAACATAGGCTTTATGACGTTGTCTATCGAGCTGACCACGAGCAGCCCCCAAAGCAGCAGGATCACGCTGTTCGTCACGTCTTCGGAAAAAAGCAGCACGATTGCGCCGGGCAGCCAGATAGCAGGCGTGCCTACGAACGGTATCATCGCCGTCATGAACATGCAGAAGCCGAAAAAGACGGGATGAGGCAGTCCGACGAACCACCATCCCGCTCCGCCGAGCACGCCCTGCACAGCCGCAGTCATGATTATCCCGCAGACCACCGCGCGCAGCATCACGGCCGTCCTCCTGATGAACCCGTTCCTCTCTTCAGACTTTAGCGGAAGAAGCTCGGAGGCGTAGCGTATCATCGCCTCGCCGTCACGTACGAGAAAGAACGACGTGATGGCCACGATAAGCATGAGAAAGAGAACTTTCAATATGCTTTCGAATATCTGGCTGGAAATCGTGCGCAGGAAGCGCGTAACGAGCTGCGCGCCGTTTCGCACGATGGCGTCGAGGATCGGCAGCTCTGTAATGAGGTCGAGCTCGTTCACAAAGCTCCCGAAGATCGGCACGCTTTTTATCATGGCTACGATGTCCTGATAAGAACCGGAAATGAGGCCGCTTTCCAGGATGTGGCGGCTTATCCGTATACCCTCGCGCGTCACGAACATTGTGAGCAGCAGAAGCGGTATAGCGATAAATACGAGGATCACGCCAGTACTGATAGCAGCGGCGACGTTTTTATATTTTCCCTTGAGAAGCCTGTGATAGAGAAATTTATACAGCGGGTGCGCGAAGTACGAAAACAGTATGGACCACACCAGCGGTATCGCGAGCGGTTTTATGATATACCAAGAGATGACTGCGAAGAACAAGAGCAGCAGCACGAAGGGGATGACGCTCGAACGTATCTTTTTTACCGCAAGCACATATCTTTTATCGGGCATCGAAAGCTCCTCCATACATAGCCGCCGGCGCCTGCGCCGCGTACTGTCTATGCCAAAATGCTAACAGTCAAGCCGTTTATAGTCAAATAACTTTTTCCCGGTCGAAATAAAGATATAAAAAATCCCCCGCCGTGCGAGGGATAATTCTTCAAGTTGGAGGCGGCACCCAGACTCGAACTGGGGATGAAGGATTTGCAGTCCTCTGCCTTACCACTTGGCTATGCCGCCTTGACGCAGGAAAGTATAGCAAGCGGCGGCCGATGTGTCAAGGAAGCGCGTTTGATTCGCGTTTGTGTTTTTTTAACATGCAGCTGGGCCGCCGGCTGAGACAGGCGGCGGGATCCGCGCGCTCAGGCCGCGCGCCGTTATGGGCCGTTAGGGATAAGCGCACGCGCCGCGCGGAAGCGCGTGCCCCGCGTCACGCGGGGGCGCCGCCGCGCCGCGCGCCACGGACGGCGCGCAGAGCTTCGTTCTGTCAGGCCGGCTGTTCGAGCGGCGTCTCTGACGCCCAGCGCTTGAAGGTCATGTGGTCCACCCTGAGGCGGCGCGCCGCTTCGCGCGCGGAGATGGCGCCGCTCTTCCATTCGGCTTTCAGGCTTTCGAATTCTCTCGGGCGCTCTTTCGGCCTGCGCCCGAGGTTGACGCCGCGTTCACGCGCCGCGGCTATTCCCTCGGCCTGGCGCTGGCGGATGAAGTTGCGTTCCGTCTCAGCGACGTAGCTCAGGAGCTGCAGCACGATGTCGGCGACGACTACGCCGGTCAGGTCGAGGCTCTGCCTCGTGTCGAGAAGCGGCATGTCGATGACGACGATAGACACCTGCTTCTTCCGCGTGAGCATACGCCACTGCTCGAGGATCTCCGCGTAGTTGCGTCCGAGTCTGTCTATGCTTTTGACTACGAGCGTGTCCCCGCGCCGCAGCTTGCGCACGAGTCTTTTGTAGCCGCTTCGCTCAAAGTCCTTGCCGGACTGGCGGTCGAGTATGATGTTTTCTGTCGGGACGCCGTATGCCAGCATCGCGGCGAGTTGACGGTCCTCGTTCTGTTCTTTCGTCGAGACCCTGATGTAGGCGTACTTTTTGCACATTTTCCGGTCCTCCCTGTGAGAAATGTGCTTTCTATTATGTTTATGCCGGCGCGGGAATGAATATCGAAAGCAGTAAAAAGGCGGCCCCGGCATTGTGAGCCGAAAGCCGCCGCGCGGTTCCGCCGTCAGTATATGACGTCTATGACGAGCTTAGGCTTCTCGGCCGTCTCGGATACCTTCCAGCAGCCGTCGAGACAGGCGAGGGCCTCAGGCAGCTTCGTATCGTCTTTGCAGTATATCTCAATCAGCGGCGAGCCTTTTTCGACGCGGCCGCCTATCTTCGCCGCAAGGCGTATCGCGGCGGAGTGGTCTATCGCGTCGCCGAGCTTCATCCTTCCGCCGCCGAGGGCGCGCAGCGCTTCGCCCACCGGACGCGCGTGAAGCTCGGAGAGCACTCCGTCCCGTCCGCTTTTTATCACGGCGGCCTTCGGCGCGCGCGGCAGTATGTCTAGCGGCCTGTCTACGACGGCTGCATCGCCGCCCTGCGCCGCTATAATTTCCGCAAGCTTGTCGAGCGCCCTGCCGCTTTCTATGGCGCCGGCGGCGAGAGCGGCTCCCTCTTCTTTATCCTTTGCGACGCCTGAGGCTTCCAGCATCAGCGCGCAGAGCTCCACGCACAGCTCCGTCGTGTCGGCGGGGCCGCGTCCGCGCAGCACTTCGACCGCTTCATAGACTTCAGCCGCGTTGCCTACCCATTCGCCTAACGGCTGCTCCATGCCGGTTATCACGGCCGCCGCTTTTTTCCCGAATTTTTTGGAGAGGGCGACGAGCTCCTTCGCGAGCGCGCGGGCCTCAGCCTCCGTCTCCATGAAGGCTCCTCCGCCGCATTTTACGTCGAAGACGAAACCGGACGCTCCGCCGACGAGTTTTTTGCTTATTATGCTCGAGGCTACGAGCTGCACGGACGGGACGGTGCCCGTCACGTCGCGCAGAGAGTAGAATTTTCCCTCTGCCGGCGCAAGGCGCAGCGAGTGTCCAGATATGGCGCAGCCTATTTTTTTCATCTGCGACGAAAATTCTTCCGGCGTCAGGTGCATACGCATTCCCGGGATGGATTCGAACTTGTCCACCGTTCCTCCGGTGAAGCCGAGGCCTGGCCCGGACAGCTTTGAAAGGCGCGCTCCGCAGGCCGCGGCGAGCGGCAGCAGGACGAGCGTCGTCTTGTCCCCCACCCCTCCTGTGCTGTGCTTGTCCACTACGTGCAGCTCGGGCGGGAAGGAGTATCTGTCGCCGGAATCGGCGAGCGCCTCGGTGAAGGATACTAGCTCGCCTTCGTCCAATCCGCGGAAGTAGACCGCCATAAGCCACGCCGCGCTCTGATAATCCGGCACGGAGCCGTCCATCACGCCGCGGACGAAGCTCTGCAGCTCTTCGCGCGAATGGCTGCCGCCGTCGCGCTTTTTTTCTATGAAGTCTATCATGCTGAGCATTTTTACAGCTCGGCCTCCGACAGGAAGCGTTCAACGAGGCGCGCGACGCCGCCGCTGCATTTCACCATTATGTCGAGTACGTCCTCCTGCGTGAGCTTGTCGCTCGTGATGCCGGCGGCGTAGTTCGCGGCGCAGGATATGCCGAGGACACGTATCCCCATGTGATTCGCAGTCAGAACCTCAGGGACGGTGGACATGCCTACCATGTCCGCGCCTAGTATGCGCGCCATGCGCACCTCGGCGGGAGTCTCGAATGACGGCCCGCTGAAGGCTATGTAGACACCTTTTTTAAGCGTTATGTTTTCTTCACTCGCCGCACGTTCCAGAACCGATATGAATTTCTTGTCGTACGCCTCGCTCATGTCGGGGAAGCGCACGCCCCATTCGTCGTTGTTGACGCCGGCGAGCGGGTTGACGCCCATGAAGTTGATGTGGTCCTCTATCGCCGCTATCGTGCCGGGCGTAAAGTCCGCGTTTATGCCGCCGGAGGCGTTCGTCGCGACGAGAGCGCGGACGCCGAGGCAGCCGAGCACGCGCGTCGGGAATGTTACCTCCTGCATGTTGTAGCCCTCGTAATAATGTACGCGCCCCTGCATGACTGCGACGCGCTTTCCGCCGAGGCGGCCGAGGACGAGCCGTCCCGCGTGGCCCGGCGCGGTCGAGTGGGGCCAGTACGGTATTTCGCCGTAAGGAATGACCTCGGCCTCGTCTACGCGTTCCGCTATGCTGCCGAGTCCGGAGCCGAGTATCACGGCGGCCTCCGGCCTTACGGAGCTCTTTTTTTCGATGAATTTCAGCGCTTCGTTGACTTTGTCCCAGTAATACATCGCGTCTCCTCCTTTTTATTTCGCGCGCGGATGGTATTTGTCGTAATAGTCGCGCAGGTTTAAGTCGAGATGGGTATATTTTTCTGTGGTCGTTATGGAGCTGTGTCCCAGAAGCTCCTGGAGCGTCCTCTGATCCATTCCGCCGCGCAGCAGGTGCGTGGCGAAGGTGTGGCGCAGCACGTGCGGATGGAGCCTTTTCGCCGGGACTCCCGCCGCGAGGCCGCGCTTGTGCAGGATGACCCACAGCGTCTCGCGGTGGAGCTGCCGCCCGCTGCGCGAGAGGAAAAGCCACTCCGCACCTTTCTTGTCCAGCGCAGGGCGGTATTCGCGTATATATTCGTCCACGACGCGGCGCACGGCTCCGATGTACGGTATCACGCGCTCCTTGTCGCCTTTGCCGCGCGCGTATAATATGCCGCCGCCGGGGTCTAGGTCGCGGAGCCTCAGTCCGCACAGCTCCGAGGCGCGCATTCCGGCTCCGTAGGCCAGCTCTATGTAGGCGCGGTCGCGCTTGCCGAGCGGAGTGCCGTCCTCGCAGGCGTTTATTATTCTCTGGATTTCGTTCTCGTTGAGGATTTCCGGAAGCTTTTCCTCGCGCGCGCCGAGCGGCACGAGGCGCGGGGCCTTGTCGGTAACCCCGTCGTATTGGAGAAACTTGGCGAATGAGCGCAGCACCGCGCCGAGGCGGTGGAGGGAGCTTTTTTTGCGTCCCTCTATACCGGCCTCCATCAGGAAGCGCGAAACCGCGTCCGGCGCGACGTCGAGCGGGTCGCGCGAATTACGCGAGCACCACGCCGTCCATATGGCGAGGTCGGAGAGATAGGCGCGTTTCGTGTTTTCGCTGCAGGCGCGCTCGAGCTTTATGTAGTCGCCGAAACGTTCGGCGGTCCTTTCAACTTCCCCGCTTCCGCTCGGGTTCATCTTCCGCCCCGTCGCGCCGCCAGCCAGTAATAGGCGGCGAGGGTCTTTCCGTCGCGTATCGCGCCGCTGCGCACGAGCACGTCGAGCTCGTCGGGAAGAAAACGGCGCACCTTGATATATTCGTCCTCGTCCTCCGGAAGCTTCGATGCGGCAAGTTCGGCGGCGTAATAGAGCGTTATCTTCTCAGTTGTGAAACCGGGCGAAGAATACATCTCGGCTATTTTTTCAAGACGCCCCGGCCTGAGCCCTATCTCTTCCTGGAGCTCGCGCGCAGCCGTGCAGGCTGGATCTTCGCCGTCTTCGACGAGCCCGGCGGGAATTTCGTATATCTCAGCGTCTATCGCGTGGCGGTACTGCTTCACGAGATAGACGCCGCCGTCGGCGTCCTCGGCGAGCATCGCGACGGCCGGCCTGTGAAGCACGACTTCGCGTATTTTTTCCGAGCCGGATGGGAATTTGACCGTATCGACCCGGACGTCTATGATGCGCCCCTTATATGGAAATTCGCTTTTTACTATGTTGCGCAGCGGGTTCTTCGTCTCTTCCATTTTTATAGTCACTCCTGTTCGAGGCTTTCGCCCTCGTTCACGCGCAGGCCGCGCGCCCAGTCTTCGGCGCGCTGCGGCTTCTTGCCCTCGGGCTGCACCTCGGCGAGACGGAGAGCTCCTTCGCCGCAATAGACGCACGGCGCTCCGCCGTTCGTGAAGTAGGCGCCGGGCGCTCCGGAACCGGCGGCCGCTTCCGCCCTGTATATGCGGAGCCTCTTGCCGCGCACCATGCAGAAGACTCCGGGAGCCGCTCCGATGCCGCGGATTTTGTCCGCTATCCGGCGCGCCGGCTCGTTCCAGTCTATTCTGCCTTCGACCTTCTCTATCTTAGGAGCGTACGTCGCCACCGCGTCGTCCTGCGGCGTGAAGCGCCATTCCTCGGGCGGCACGTCGCAGAGGTAGTGAAGCAGAGTCTCCGAGCCGAGGCGCGCGGCCTTCTCCGCAAGCGACGCGAAGTCGTCCTCAGGCGCGATCTCAAGCTCCGGCTGCGCGAGTATCGGGCCGGAGTCCATACCGGCGTCGAGGCGGAATACTGAAACAGCCGTGCTCGTCCGTCCGTCCATCAAAACGCGCTGAAGCGGCGCGGAACCGCGGTATTCAGGAAGCTTCGAAGGATGGATGTTGAGACAGCCGTACCTCGCGGCCGAGAGCAGCGGCTCTTTTATAATATGTCCGAAGTCTATGACCAGCATCACGTCGGGAGCGTTCGCCATTATCCATTCGACGCGCTCCGCGTCGGCGGAAAGACGCTCCGTCGTATAGGCCGGGATGCCAAGTTTCTGCGCGAGCTCCCACACGGGCGTGCTGCGCATCGCCAAGCCGCGCCCGGCGGCCTTCGGAGCGTTTGTCAGCACCCATTCCGGGCGGAAGCGCACGCTTATCAGCTCGAGGCATCGCGCAGCGAAGCGCCCCGAGCCGAGGAACGCCGCCGTGATATTACTCATTTTTCTTCGGACGCGCGGCGCGCGATTTTTTTCTTCATGAACTGACGTTTGAGCGGCGATACGCGGTCTATCAGCAGCCGCCCGTTCAAGTGGTCTATCTCGTGCGAGAATACGCAGGCGATGAAGCCTTCCAGCTCCCGCGTGACGGTCTCGCCGTTCTCGTCGGCGTATTCGACCGTCATGCGCTCAGGCGACTCGACCTTCTCGTATATGCCCGGGAAGCTGAGACAGCCTTCCTCGTTTACTACGGAGCCTTCGGCGGAAAGCACCTTCGGGTTCACGAGCACATACTTGTCGTCCTTGTAGTCGATGACTATTACCTTCTTCGACACCCCGACCTGCGGGGCGGCGAGCCCTATGCCGTCGTTCGCGTACATCGTATCCCACATGTCCGCGACGAGCGTCTTCAGCTCGCCGTCGAAGACGGTCACCTCCTCCGTCTCCTCGCGGAGCACCGGGTTTGGATAAACACATATCGTCCTAAGGGCCATAAATTGACCTCCCGTCTCATTTTTCCGTTTCAGCGATATTCTAACGTAAAAAGCGCCCGCGCTCAAGGTAACTGGCGCGGGCGCTGATTTTCGAGGCTTTATGCCTTTATGCTAGGCGTCTTCCCTTTCGCGGTTCTTGAGGAAGTCGCCGAGCGTGAAGTTCATCTCTTCCTGCGGGAGCTGGCTGTTGGAGCTCTCCTGTCTCCTGCGGTCGTCGGGGCGGCGGCGGCGCGGACGCTCGTCGCGTCTCGGCTGGTCGTCCATCTGGGCGAAGCGGTCGCGCTGCTCGTCGCGCGGCGCGCGCTTCACAGGCTCCTCGTGCGCGGGACGGAGGCTGAGGCGGATGCGGCGCTCGGTCGGGTTGACCTCAAGCACGCGGGCCGTGACTTCCTGTCCCTCGGTGAGGACGTCTCTCGGGTTCTCGACTCTCTGGTTCGAGAGCTGCGAGATGTGGATGAGCCCCTCGACGCCTTCCTCAAGCTCGACGAACGCGCCGAAGTCGGCGATACGGACTACCTTCACGGGAACTTCGGCGTCCTTCTGGTATTTCTCGGCGGCGTTCTTCCACGGGTCGTGGAGCTGCTTGTAGCCGAGGCTGATGCGCTTGCGGTCCTTATCCACGTCTATGATAGAGACTTCGACCTTCTGGCCCTTCTTGAGCACCTCTTTCGGGTGCTTGATGCGGGTCCAGCTGAGGTCGCCGATGTGGATGAGTCCTTCCACGCCGGGTTCTATTTCAACAAAAGCTCCGAAGTCTGTCAGGTTGGTGACGGTGCCTTCCGTCGTCTTTCCGGGCGTCCAGCGCTCGGCGACGGTCGTCCACGGATCGTCGAGGGTCTGGCGGATCGAGAGGGAGACGCGGTTGTTCTCCGTGTCGATGCCGATGACCTTGACTTTCACATGGTCGCCCTTGGCGACGATGTCTTTCGGCTTCGCGTTGCGCTGCCACGCGAGCTCGCTGATATGGACGAGGCCTTCCATCGCCCCGAGGTTGACGAAAACGCCGAAGGAAGTGATGCTGCTGACGTCGCCCTCAAGGACGTCGCCCTCGTGGACCTGCTCGTAGAAGGCCTGGCGCGTCTTTGAGAGTTCTTCTTCGATGAGGCTGCGGCGCGAGAAAACGAGGCGGCGTTTTCTGCGGTCTTTTTCAATGAGCTTGACGGGGAATTCCTGTCCGACGAGATTGCCGGGGTTCACTCCGCGTCCTTCCTGCGTGAGGTGGGAGATGGGGATGAAGCCCTCTATCCCGCAGCAGTTTACTATGAGCCCGCCCTTTACCTTGCGAAGCCCCTTGACGTTGATCGTCTCGTTGTTTTCCGCCTCTTCTTCGAGCTTATTCCAGCGCTCGTCAAATTCGCAGCGCCAGCGCGAGAGCCCGAGCTGGGCGTCCTCCCCCTGGCCGATGTTCGTTATCTGTACGCGGACTTTGTCGCCGTTAACGGGCTCGAGGGTCTCCTCCACGAGCACGCGGTGGGTCCACTCTTTGCGCGGGAGGAATCCCTCGCACTTGTAGCCCACGTCTACGAGCCAGCCGTCCTCCTGTGTATCGACGACTGTCCCCTCGACGACCTTGCCGCGGTGGAAATCGCCCATCACATCGTACTGCTGCATCATTTCTTCCATCGTTTCTTCTTTTTCCTGCGTTTCGATTACGTCTTCGTTGTGAAGCTCGTCAACCATACCCAACATCCTCCTGCTTACATCTTCTCTAATTTTTGAATAAGTTCTTTTATCAGCCAGTCAGGCGTGCTTCCGCCCGCGGCTATCCCTACTCTGCTCTTGTTTTGCAGCCACCTCCCGTCCAGCTCGCCCGCGTGCTCGACCCACAGAGAGGGCACTCCAGAAGCGGAGGCTATCTCCGCAAGCTTGCGCGTGTTGGCGCTGTTTCTTCCACCGAGGACTATTATCCCGTCCGCCTCTTCGGCGAGGCGGCAGACGGACTGCTGGCGAGCCAGCGTAGCCCGGCAGATCGTATTATAAACCTTTATCTCGGGAGACACGGATACGAACGCCGCGACGAGCTCCGAGAACGTCTCGACGCGCTGAGTCGTCTGGCTCAGCAGCCCGCACCTCCGTCCCTTAAGCCCCGGCGGTATATCTTCCGCCGAAGCAAGCACGTGCGCCTCCCCCGACGCATACCCCATGATTCCTTGTACTTCAGGATGCGCCGCGTTTCCTAATATTATCACGATATAGCCCTCTTGTGACAGAGATTTTGCCTTTTCCTGCGCCGTTTTTACAAAAGGGCATGTCCCGTCCACCATCTTCGAGCTTTTGCGCCTCAGCGCGTCGAGCACCTCGGGGCGCACGCCGTGCGCGCGGACGAACGAGACCGCGCCGTCCGGCACCTCCTCCGGCGTTTCCACGACGACGAGCCCCATTTCCTTGAGCCGCGCTATCTCCTGAGGGTTGTGTATCGGGCTGCCGAGCGCGTAGACGCGCGACGACCGGCGCAGTTCCTCCTCGAGCGTCGTTATCGCGCGCTTGACGCCGAAGCAAAGCCCCGTCGGGTCGGCCGTTATGACCTTCATGCGGCGTGCTCCCCGTTCAGATGCGCGAGGCAGAGCGGCACTGCGCGGCGCAGCGCCTCGGCCTTGGAGATCTCGTCGAAGTCGAACCACACCGCGGGCTCGAAGTGCTTGAACCACGTCGTCTGGCGGCGCGAGAAGGCTTTCGTCGAGCGTATGTCGCCCTCTATCGCCTCGAGGAAGGTACAGCGCCCCGCGAGATAGTCCACGAGCTCGCGGTAGCCGAAGCCCTGAAGCGCCGGCAGCGACGGCGAATAGCCGTTGTCGAGAAGCCACTTGACCTCCTCCGGGTAGCCGCTCGCGAACTGCTCCTTGACACGGCGCTCGATATTTTGATAAAGGTTCGCACGCAGCCGCGTCAGGCCGATGTAGAAAATGTCGTATGGAGATTCCATCTTGCGCTGCTCCCTGTACCACCAGCTCGCGGTCTTGCCCGTTATCCTGAAGATTTCAAGCGCGCGCATCGTGCGGACGGGGTCGTTCTGGTGTATCTTCGCCCCGGATTCCGGGTCAATCTCGAGCAGCTCGTCGTGCAGCGCGGCGAGGCCGCGTTCTTCTATCTCCGCGGCAAGCTGCGCGCGCACGGCCTCGTCCTTCGGAAGATCTTCCGAGAGCATGCCGGAGAGCGCGCGGTAGTAAAACGGAGTGCCGCCTATCAACAGAGGCGCGCGCCCACGCGCGATAATGCGCCGCGCCGCGCCGTCGGCGTCCTGCGCGAAGTCGGCGGCGGAATATATCTCGTCGGGGTCGGCTATGTCTATCAGGTGATGGATTATCTCGCGCCGCACCTCGCGCGACACTTTGTCGGTGCCGACGTCGAGATAACGATAGACCTGACGCGAGTCTACGGAAATGACCTCTGCGTTCAGCTCCTTCGCGAGCGACAGACTGAATTCCGTCTTTCCAACGGCTGTCGGCCCTATTATCGCAATTACGGGAATTTTTTCTTTCGTCATCTTTCAAACCAGTCGCGTAATTTATTGTTTTCTATTATGAAGACAGTAGGCCTGCCGTGCGGGCAGGTGTACGGAGTCTCGCAGCGTTCGAGGCGGGCGAGCAGTTCGGCCGCCTCCTCGGGCTCGAAGCGCCGCCCGAGCTTCACGGCGTCGCGGCAGGCGAGCCGCGCCATGCGCCACCACACCTCGCGGTCGCGCTTCGTCTCGTCGCGCTCCGTCTCGATCCCGCGCAGCGCCGAGCGAAGCATATCGACGGGCGAAAGGTGTCCCTTGCCGCGTATCGCCGGCACCGCCGTCACCATTCCGTCCGCAGTCTCAAAACCGAGAGCCGCCAGCTCTTTTTCGTAAAGCGCCGCCTCGGGACGGACGGCGGCCGGAATCTCCATAGGAATGGTAAGTTTCTGCGTCGCGACGTTGTCCCTGAAGTTCTCGCAAATCTCCTCGAAAAGTATCCGCTCGTGCGCCGCGTGCGGGTCCATTATCGCGAGCGCCTCGGGGAAGTCAAATATCAGAAATCCCTCCGCGCTCTGGCCGATGTATCTCTTCCGCGACGCGAAGGCGGCCCCAGTCTGCGGCTCTGACTCATCGGCGGGGAAAAATATGCTCTCGACCGGCGAGGCGACGCGCGAAGCGAACGACGGCGCGGCCTTTTTCGAAACAAGGTTCCACGGCTCGGAGGCCGGCGAAAAATACGCCGGGGCCGCTGGCGCTGGCGGTTCGAAGGATGGCGGCTGTACGCCGCCAAGCGGCATCGACTGGGGCATGACGCCGCCGGCGGTTATCGAATGTCGCTGCGCATATACGGCCTTCGCGTTGTCGTAGACTATTTTGAAAATTTCCTGGCTTCTGCGGAAGCGTATCTCTTCCTTTGTCGGGTGAATGTTCACGTCTACGTCGTGAGGCGGCAGGTCTATCAGCACGGCCCACTCTCCGTAGGCCGCGCCCTCGGCGGCGGTCAGCGCCGCGCGCACCGCCGCGTCCTGCACGCGCCGCCCGTTGACGAAGAGCATCACGACGACGCGGCGCGAATCCGGTATCGGGTTCCACCATACGCGCGCGGAGAGCGGCCCCTGCGAAGAGCCGGAGAAGAATATCTTCGTCTGCTTTCCCCAGCGGCGCTCTATACACTCGTCAATGGAGGAAGCTCCGCCGTATTCGAGGATTTTCCGCCCCTCTTCCTGGACGCGGAATGAAACGTCGGGATGTATAAGCGCGTAGTCGTTGACTATCTGCACTATACGGCGCAGCTCCGCCGAGGAGCTTTTGAGGAATTTGCGCCGCGCGGGAAGGTTGAAGAAAAGATCGTCTATCTGTATCCGCGTCCCCGGCTTCGCGGGAGTCTCGGAATGCAGCGTGATATGACCGGCCTCGCAGCGAAGCAGACCGCCGGCATCAGCGCCGGCGGCGCGGCTGCGTATCTCCATGCGCGATACGGCCGCGACGCTCGCAAGCGCCTCGCCGCGATAGCCGAGAGTTGCGATATGTTCAAGATCTTCTAGCGAGCTTATCTTGCTCGTCGCGTAGCGTTCGACCGCGAGCGGCAGCTCCGCGAAGGCGATGCCGCAGCCGTCGTCCTCGATGACGAACGAGCTCTTGCCGCCCTGCTCGGTGTATATCGAAATGTTCCTTGCCCCGGCGTCGAGCGAGTTCTCGATAAGCTCCTTCGCGACCGAAGAAGGCCGCTCGATAACCTCCCCCGCCGCGATACGTGTTGAAATGTCAGGCGCAAGACGTTTGATCATTAGAAATAGGTGAAGACTCCTTTAAGACATCCATTGTTATATTGTACCCGATTCGGAGAATTTTGTCCCTATCCGGCAGATTATTCAGCAGATAAGCCGTCATCCAGCATCATCTCCATAAATTTCTTCATGGCAAACGTGAAATAAGCGCCCCTCCGATAGCTTATATATGTGTTTCGAACAACATAGTCGCTCTTGATTTTGTAAAAACAGACGCCTCCTGCTGCATCGTCATGCTCAACAAGCCTGTTGCTGAGAATGGTTGCTCCAACGCCCATTTTAGTAAAATTATAAGATACTGACGACTGCTCCATTTCAAGCGATACGACAGGTGAGAATTTGCTTTCATGAAACAACAGGTTGACGCACTCGCGCAAATAATTCGCGTTGGAAAGCAGTATAAACGGGATTTCCTTAAATTCGCTCAGCAGAACCTGCTTGTCATCGCCAACCCCGAAAATTCCGTCTCCAAGCTCGCCGTTTCGCAGGCGCTTCGAGCACAAAGACTCGTTGATTTCAAACGACGACGGCACGGCCAATATCAAACTTTCCCTGTCGCACACCTTCTGCTCATATATATGAGAATCATAGCGTCTGTTGGTAATCACAAAATCAAGCTCGCCCGAATCGAGTCCATATTTGTTGTGCAGCGTGTTCATCTCTACAATGCTGAGGCTAATATTCGGATATAATTTATGAAACTCAGCTATCTTCCGAGGAACGGCATAATCTACCCCGAAGTTATGCCCGCCTATCGCAAGAGTGCCGTTTTGAAGAGACTGAGCGTCATTTAGGAATTGACCGATCCCGCACTCCAGTCGGCGTATTTGTTCCACGGCGTGGATGTATTCGACGCCTAGCGGCGTCAGCGACAACGGGTTAGATTTCCTATTAAACAGCGGAGCGCCGAGACGTTCTTCCTCCTTTTTCACCATGAGGCTGAGCGTCGACTGCGAAATAAACAGCTTATCCGCAGCTTTAGTAAAACTTTTCTCCTTGTGCACGGCGTAAACATATTCTCTGTATTCGAACACATGCAATCCCCCGCATAAGATTTCGTCAATCATATGATTATTGATATTTATCAATGTAAACATTTTATAATTTATATTTGATTATATCAATTCTCTGCGCTTTAATATAGTAAAGGAATCGTTCTTATCAAAACTATTAAGGAGGCAACGGCATGATTGATTTGAGAAGCGACACTCTGACACTGCCGGGCAGGGAGATGCTGGAGACCATTTTAACGGCGCCGTTAGGAGACTCCGGACGTCTCGACGCAGAAGGAAGAGGCGGTGATCCAACCGTCAACAGACTCGAAGAAATTGTTTGTGAAGCGACAGGCAAGGAACGCTCCCTCCTGCTGCCGTCCGGAACGATGGGAAACACAGTGTCACTGCTGACACACTGCGAGCCGAAGGATAAGGTTCTTATTGATACCATGCAGCACCTTTACAGAACTGAGAAGGTCTGCTTCGAGTCTCGTTTCGGTCAGCTAGAGCCGGTTTTCTACAATTTAACGCCAGGCGGCTATCCTAACGTCGATGAGATGGAATGCGCATTGAAGACTAACGACATTAAGCTTATATGTGTCGAAAACACCCACAACGGCGCAGGCGGCACCTTTATACCTCTGGACGTGCTGAAAAAGGTGCGGAATCTTGCCGACCGCTTCGGAGTCCCGGTTCACATGGACGGAGCAAGGCTGTTCAACGCCTCTACGGCTTCTGGGATCTCAGTCAAGGAGATATGCTCTTACGCCGATACGGTTATGTTCTGTCTCTCGAAGGGCCTCGGCGCCCCAATCGGTTCGATGCTTTGCGGAAGCAGAGATTTTATCATTAAAGCAGCCCAGACGAGAAAGCTTATGGGCGGCGGCATGAGGCAGGCCGGCGTGTTCGCAACCTGCGGGATTTACGCGCTTAAGCATCAGGTCAAAGACCTGGCCGAGGACCACAGGAGGGCAAAGCAGTGCCTAGAGCTTCTGAAGGGCATGAAAAACATCCGCGTTCCTAAGGAGATACAGACCAACATCATAATCCTAGACGTCGCCGGAAGCGGAAAGACGGCCGCAGACGTCGTTGAAGAGATAAAACGGCGCGGCGTTTGGCTGAGCGTTTCAAGCGAAACGCACGCGCGTATCGTATTCAGCAGGAACAACACTGACTCTCAGGTTTCGGAGGCAGCTTCGATTATCAGAGAGTATGATTCTTCACTGTAAACTATAAACTGCAAAGGAGTGTTAAAATATGTCATCTGCTCCAGCTAAAAAGAAGCTTAACGGCGTGTATTTAAACATCGGAGCCATCGTTTTCGGCGCCATCATCGGACTCTTACTGGGCGAGGCAGCATGCGAGCTGAAATTCGTAGGTACTATATGGCTTAATTGCATCAAGCTTATTATGATACCGCTGGTTCTCTGCATGGTCGTCATCTCAATAGGGAGCCAACAGGATCTGTCAAGCCTCGGCCGCGTCGCTACAAGAATTATCGCGTACTATATGGCGACCACTGTGATGGCTATCGTAATCGGACTTGCAGTTGCCTTCATCTTTAAACCAGGCGTAGGCTTCAGCGTGGCGATTGAAGGGGCTCAGGAAGCGGTCAAGACAGTATCGCTTAGTGTTCAAGACTTTTTTACAAGTCTGTTCCCGTCGAATTTATTCAAGGCTTTAAGCACCGACGATGTTCTGGGGACGCTCGTCGTCGGAATAATGTTCGGCATAGCCATTGTAAAAATCAAAGACACCGGCAAGAAACAGAAAGTTCTAGGCTGCTTCGAATCGCTTAATATCCTAATCAATGAATACCTCCGCATGGTAATCAATCTTTCGCCGATCGGCGTTCTATGCCTTATGGCGGATTCCTTTGGGAGGTACGGGCTTTCCGTATTCACGACTATGGCGAAATTTTTCGGGACGTTTTACGTCGGCCTCGCCGTTCAGGTGCTCTTAGTGTACGGCCTTTCGCTGCTCGTATTCGCGCACATGAATATTTTTAAATTTCTCCGCGATGCGACTCCGGTATGGTCGTTCACTATAGCTACATGCTCAAGCACCGCGAATATTCCAAACAGCATAAAAACGGCGCGCGAGGTATTCAAAGTTCCCGACAGTATTTCAAATTTTTCAATACCGCTCGGTGCAACGCTCAATTATGACGGCCTCTGCATGGCTTTCAGCTGCGTCCTAATTACAGTCGCACAGATGAACGGTATTGTGTTCGGAACCGGAACGCTGATACATATCATACTAGTCGCGCTTCTGCTCTCAAGCTGCGGCAGCGGCATACCAGGCGGCGGTGTAGTGAAGATTATGATGATTCTCGGTACGTTTGGACTTCCGACAGAGTTCGCCGGACTGCTCGCCGGGTTCTATAGGTTCTTCGACATGGGAATTACGACGGTCAACTGCCTCGGCGACCTCGTAGGCACCGTCTGCGTAGCAAGAGCCGAGGAACGCAGGAATAAACGTCTAGGCGTCAGTCAGTAAGTGCAATATTATTCGCTGTAACGCAAAGAGGCCGTTTTGCACAACATGCAGAACGGGCCTCTTATTTTTACACAGGATGCCGGCAGGTTATTTGAACCCCAGCACCTTCCTGCTCTCCTCGCGCAGCCGCATCACGAGCTCGAGCGCGGCGAGCGGCGTCATGTTGTTCGGGTCGCAGGCCGCGAGTTCTTCAAGTATCGCCTCCTGGCGGACGTCGAAGAGCGTGAGCTGGTTCTGCGACGCGTTTTTTACGTTCTCGTTGCGAGCTTCGCCTTTTTCTTCAAACTGCGCGAGAAGCTCCTGCGAGCGGCGCAGCACTGCGGACGGAACGCCCGCGAGGCGCGCGACCTCTATGCCGTAAGAGCGGTCGGACGGCGCTTCGATTATCTTGTGGAGGAAGACTATGCGTCCGGCGCTCTCGTCCACGCCCATGCTCAGGTTTACGATGCCGGGCAGAAGGTCGGCGAGCTGCGTCAGCTCGTGGTAGTGCGTCGCGAAAAGGACGCGCGGCTGCGCGTGTTCCTGTCCCTGTAAAAATTCTACGACCGACCACGCTATGCTGAGGCCGTCGTATGTGGAGGTGCCGCGGCCTACTTCGTCGAGGATTATCAGGCTTCTGTCGGTCGCGTGGCGCAGTATGTTCGCAGTCTCTACCATTTCGACCATGAAGGTGCTTTGTCCGCGCGCGAGCTCGTCGCGCGCGCCGATGCGCGTGAATACGCGGTCTACGAGGCCGATCTTCGCGCTCTCGGCCGGGACGAAGGAGCCCATGTGCGCCATTATCGCAATGAGCGCCGCTGTGCGCAGGTATGTTGACTTCCCCGCCATGTTCGGGCCGGTTATCAGCGCTATGCGACGCCCGTTTTCCGCACTGAAATTAAAGTCGTTCGGTGTGAAAGGATTTTTGCCGAGCGTCACTTCGATGACTGGATGGCGCGCGTTCTTGACGATGAAGTCTTTGCTCATGTCGAGCGCCGGGCGCGTGTAGCCGCGCTCTGCTGCGACGGAGGCGAGCGACAGCAGCACGTCGAGCGTCGAGATGAAGTTCGCCGTGAGCTGCACGGCCCGCGACTCTTTCAGTATCTCGTCCACAAGCCCCGCGTAGATGCGCTCTTCTATCGCGAGTATTTCGCTTTCGGCTCGGAACATGTCGCGTTCGAAGCGTTTGAGCTCTTCCGTGATGAAGCGTTCGGCGTTGACGAGCGTCTGCTTGCGCACGTAGTCCATCGGCGCTCTCAAGGCTGCGGACTTAGGTATTTCTATGTAGTAGCCGAAGACTTTGTTGACCCCCGCTTTAAGGTTTTTTATTCCTGTGCGCTCGCGTTCGGTCTCTTCGAATTTCGCGAGCCACTCTGACGAGTGCGCGGCCTTGTCGCGCCATTCGTCAAGCTCCGCGTCGAAGCCCGCCCTTATCACGCCGCCGTCGCGCACGAATCGCGGAACGTCGTCCGCGACCGCAGCTTTGAGAAGAGAGGCGAGGCTTTCCGCCATATCGCCGGGCACTATGCGCGCGAGCGCCGGATAGCCAGAGACGAGAGCTGCAAGTTCGGGCACTGCGTTCAGCGTCGTACCGACGGACTGCACGTCGCTCGGAAGCCCCATTTTAAGCGTGAGGCGCGAGAGCGATTTGCCCATGTCGCGGCAGCGCGAGAGGAGCTCCGCAAGCTTCGCGCGGAGCGGCGCATCGCCAACGATGGTCTCTATCATGTCTTGGCGGCGCGATATTTCGTCGAGATCCTGGAGCGGCGAGGTTATCCATTCTTTAAGCATGCGCCGCCCCATCGGCGTGCGGCAGCGGTTGAGCACGCCGAAGAGCGTGGCGCCGCTTTTGTCCGCGAGCTCGAGGTTCGCCTGCGTGCTCTGGTCGAGGACGAGGTTTTCTTTCGGCAGCATCGGTATCAGAGAGGATATATTGCCGGCCTTGGAGAACTGCGTCTCTTCGAGGTATTTCACCGCAGCGGCGGCGGCTCCTGCGGCCAGGTCCCTGTCGTCGAGCCCCATCGAAGAGAGCGTCGCGATCTGCCATTTGCGGCAGAGCCACGCCGCGCCCTGCTCCACGGCGAAATATCCTTTATCGCATTCCGTTACGCTGACTCCGCGCATGACCAGACCGGGGCAGTTCTTTTCAAAAAGTTCCCGCTGTCCTCGCCGGATCAGTATTTCGTCCGGCATGAAGGCTGTCAGCGCCGCCGTGCCGCCGTCAGATGCAAACGTCCCGGCGCGCAGCGTACCGCTCGCCGGTTCGAGAAGCGCGACGGCGGTCTGCTTTCCGTCGAACAGGCATGCCGCTATTCTGCCGCCCTCGTCGGAATTCTCCGGCAGCCACGTGCCGGGCGTGACTATGCGAGTGACCTCGCGTTCAACGAGTCCTTTGCCGTCCGGCTCCGTCATCTGTTCGCATATAGCGACGCGGTAGCCCGCGGCAACAAGGCGTCCGAGGTACGAGTCGACAGAGTGGAACGGCACTCCCGCCATCGGTATCCTGTATTCGGTTTCTTTTGAACGCGATGTAAGCGCTATGTCCAGAACGGACGACGCCGTCTTCGCGTCGTCGAAGAACATTTCATAAAAATCTCCCATGCGGAAGAAGAGCAGGCAGTCAGGGTAGGCTTCTTTCCATTCGACGTACTGCTCCAGCATGGGAGTCATTTTCACTCCTGGCGGCAGTTCCAAATTCAGATGTTCCTTCCGCTGTCTAGATAGCTTTGAAGCAGGAGCGTGGCGGCTATCTTATCGACTTTCTTTTTTCTGCCGCTGCGCGAGACGTCGGCCTCCAGAAGCGCCTGCTGAGCTATCGTGGTGGTGAAGCGCTCGTCCCAAAAGCGTATCTCGCATTCGGGGAAACGCTCCTTTATCTTGTCGGCCGTCGCGCGCATACGCTCAGCCTCCGGCCCCTCGCTTCCGTCGGTGCGGCGCGGCATTCCTACCAGAATTATAGGGCCGCCGTACTGCGAGACTATTTCTGAGAGCTCGGAGAGCCAGTCGCCGCGCGCGTTCAAAACGGCGGCCCCCTGGGCGAATACGCCCAAGGGGTCGCTGACCGCAACTCCGATTCTGACGCTTCCTATATCGAGAGCTACGATTCTCCGCATTATTTTCCTTTTGTCATAAGCTCCTCGAATATTTTCGGTGCCGCCGCGAAGGCTTTGTCGAGCTTGTCGGCGCTCGGCGCTCCGCCCTGCGCGAGGGTCGGGCGTCCGCCGCCCTTGCCTCCGAGCTCGGCCGCGACCGCTTTCAGCAGCGCGCCGGCGTTGGCTCCAAGCTTGACGATGTTGTCGGAGGCCATCGCGGTCAGCGCGACGTTGCCTTCCGAGCCTACGCCGGCGAGCAGCATCATCGCGTTCGGGTATTTATTGCGTATCCTGTCGCCTATCTGGCGAAGCAGGTCGGGCGTGATGTTGTCGAACTTTTCGGCGATGAAGTCGACGCCGTTCACCGACGCGACCGGTTTGACGCTGTTCTCTATCTCGGACATCGCGGCCTTGACCTGGAGCTCTCGGTTCTTGCGTTCGAGCACCTTCTTCTCGTCTACCATCGCTCCGACCCTGTCCATAAGCGAATCAAGGTCGCCGCCGACCATGGTGACGAGAGACATGACCGCCGTGCCGTAGGCCTGGAATAGCGGCAGGGCCTGCGTGCCGGCGACTGCGGTTATACGGCGGATGCCGGAGCCGATGCCCTCCTCGCGGATTATCTTGACCAGGCCGATTTCGCCGGTGTTCTTGACGTGCGTGCCGCCGCAGAGCTCGGTGGAGAAGTCGGAGATCCCCAGCACGCGCACCTCGTCTCCGTACTTTTCGTCGAACAGGGCGCGAGCGCCGGTCTTCTTCGCCTCTTCTATAGGCATGACCCGCGTCGTGACCGGGCTGTTCTTCAGCACCTGCTCGTAGACGATGCGCTCCGCCTCGCGCAGCTCGTCGAGGCTGACGGGCGCGAAGTGGTTGAAGTCGAAGCGAAGGAACGTCGGCGTAACGAGCGAACCGGCCTGGCGGACGTGTTTGCCGAGGACGCGCGCGAGCGCCTCGTGCAGGAGGTGCGTCGCGGTGTGGTGGCGCTGTATGTCGGCGCGGCGCGCGGCGTCGATCTCCGCCGTCACGCGGGCGCCCGTTTTTATCGAGCCTTTCACGACTTTGCCTTTATGTACGATGAGATCTGCGACTGGATATACCGTGTCGGAAACCTCGAAGACGGCTCCGTCCGCGGTAATCGTTCCGGTGTCGCCTACCTGTCCGCCCTTTTCGCCGTAGAACGGCGTGTTCGACAGAACTAGCTCCGCCTCTTCGCCCTCCGACGCGCTTTCGGCGAGCGCGCCGTTCATTATGACCGCCTTGACATCCGCCTCGCACTTTGTCTCGGTGTAGCCGCAGAACGGCGACGGCGCTATCTTGTCGGCGAGCTCGGTGTAGACGTTCTTGGAAATCACGCTGCTCGTCTGCTTGCTCGAGGCGCGCGCCCTCTCGCGCTGCTCCTCCATAGCGGCCTCGAAGCCGTCCTTGTCCACGGTGATGCCGCGCTCGCCGCACATCTCCTCCGTAAGCTCGAGCGGAAAGCCGAAGGTGTCGTAAAGCACGAAAGCCACGTCTCCGGGCAGCTCTTTTCCGCCGGCGGCCTCGACCTTCGCTATCTCGCTGTCCATGAGGTCGCTGCCCTGCGCGAGAGTGCGCGAGAAGCGTTCTTCTTCGGTGCTGAGCACCTGCTCTATGGCTGAGGCCTGCTCCACCAGCTCGTGGTACTCGTCGCCTATCGACTCGCGTACGACGGGAAGGAGCTCGGTGAGGAACGGCCTGTCGATACCCAGCAGCCTGCCGTAGCGCACGCAGCGCCTGATGAGGCGGCGGAGCACGTAGCCGCCGCCCTCGTTGGTCGGGAGTATGCCGTCGGCTATCATGAAGGCCGAGGCGCGGATATGGTCGGAGATGACCTTGACCGCCATGTCTTTCTTCGGGTCTTCGCCGTATTTTACGCCGACGAGCTCGCAGGCCTTGTCCATAATGGGACGGAAGAGGTCCGTTTCAAAGTCGTTCGGCACGCGCTGGACGACGGAGGCAAGGCGCTCCAGCCCCATGCCGGTGTCTATGTTCTTGTGCGGGAGCGGCGTGAGGTTGCCGTTCTCGTCGCGGTTGTACTGCATGAAGACGAGGTTCCATATCTCGAGGTAGCGGTCGCAGTCGCATCCGACCGTGCAGGTAGGCTTGCCGCACGAGAACTCCGGCCCCTGGTCGTAGATTATCTCAGAGCACGGCCCGCACGGCCCGACGGGGCCGGCCGCCCAGAAGTTGTCGTCCTCGCCGAGGCGGAATATCCTGTCGGCGGGGATGCCGACCTTGTTGTGCCAGATGTCGAAAGCTTCGTCGTCGTCAAGATAAATGGTGACGTAGAGGCGCTCGGGCTCTAGGCCGACGCGCTCGGTCAGGAACTCCCACGCCCACGGGATGACCTCGTTCTTGAAATAATCGCCGAAGCTGAAGTTGCCCAGCATTTCGAAGAAGGTGTGGTGGCGCGCAGTGCGGCCGACGTTCTCTATGTCGTTCGTGCGCACGCACTTCTGCGACGTAGTCGC
Source organism: Cloacibacillus sp. An23 (assembly GCF_002159945.1). NCBI lineage: Bacteria > Thermotogati > Synergistota > Synergistia > Synergistales > Synergistaceae > Cloacibacillus > Cloacibacillus sp. An23. The sequence continues at coordinate 87,221 of NZ_NFJQ01000012.1, forward strand.
CCTCGTCACCTCAGGAGTCTTGAGCCCGAGAAAATACGGCTTGAAAGGCACCATGCCCGCTATAGTAAAAAGAAGAGTCGGGTCGTCAGGCACCAGCGAAAAACTATGATAGCGCTTGCAGCCCTTCTCTTCGAAAAAGTTCAGAAAAAGTTCTCTTAATTCCTTCCCGCTCCTGCGTTCCATAAAACAGCCCCCATTGATATTCAAACTAACGATATATTATAAACTATTTGTTTTGAAAATGCGCGCCGAAATAAACCGGGCGCCCCGGCGCGGCGGCCCCGCGGCACTCGTAGACGAAGGCCGGCGGAATGTTCATCATCACGAAGCGAACGTCCACATTGCCGAAGATTTTTTCAAACGCGCCCTTCATGTGCAGCGAATACTGAAAGGCTACGAATATACCGTCCGGCGCCAGGCAGCGCGATATGCCGTCGACGACGGCGCCGGTCACCTCGCGCGGCAGCACGGTGAACGGCAGGCTGGAGACTATGAGGTCGGCCTTGTCTATGCCGCGCGCGCTCATCACTTCGGGAAGCCTGCGCGCGTCGTCGTATATCTCGAGTCCAGTTTCTCTGCTCAGCATGTCGCGCAGCTCTTTTTCTATCTCGAATACCAGCAGCTCGCTCCCTGGGGCCATGCGGTCGATTATAGCCCGCGTCATGACACCCGTGCCGGCGCCTAGCTCCGCTATCCTCGCCGCGCGTTTCCAGTCCACGTTGCACAGCATGGAGTCGACCAGCTGCGGCGAACTCGGCGTCACGCTTCCTATCGTGCGCGGCTCGGTCACGAATTTCTTTATGAATATCATCTTATCCTTTAGATTTTTATCGACCTGCACCTGAGGCGCACCCCACTTTGAATTTTATGAATAGAGGCCGAATCCGCGCGGCGCTCAGCGCGCGAAGACGCTCAGATATTTGTCGCCCCTGTCCGGCTGCACTGTGACGACGGCGCTGTCCTCGGGCAGAGAGGCCGCTGCTTTCAGCGCAGCGAAGACGTTCGCTCCCGTCGATATGCCGCTGAAAAGCCCCTCTTCCGAGGCGAGGGCGCGCGCCGTATCTACAGCGTCGCCGTCGCTCACGGTCATAAATTCGTCGATTTCGTCAACGGCGAGGCAGGCCGGGACGAAATTCGCGCCGATGCCTTGTATCGCGTGCTGGCCGGAGCGCCCCTGCGTGACGAGCGGGCTCGACGCCGGTTCGACCGCGACGACGCGCACGTCTGGGAATTTCTTCCGCAGAGCGCGTCCCACGCCCGTGACGGTGCCGCCTGTGCCGAACGACGCGACGAAGGCTGCGATTTTTTTACCTTCGGGAAGCTGCGCGAGTATCTCAGGCCCCGTGGTGAGCTCGTGCGCGAGCGGGTTGCCGGGGTTCGAGAACTGGTCGAGCATTACGGCGTCGGGGTTTTCAGCTAAAATTTCGCGAGCACGCTCGACGGCGGCGGCCATGCCTCCCTCCGCCGGCGTCAGCTCGAGCCTCGCGCCGAAGGCGGCGAGTACGGCGCGGCGCTCGACGGACATCGACTCAGGCATCGTAAGCACGACCGAGAGACCGAGCGCGCGTCCTAGAAGCGCCAGCCCGATTCCCGTGTTTCCGCTCGTCGGCTCTACGACGACGCTCCTTTCCGTGAGCGTCCCGTTTTTCTGCGCCTCGCGAAGCATCCCCCACGCGGCGCGGTCTTTTATCGAGCCTCCGGGGTTTCCGCCTTCGAGCTTTATCCACACCTCGGCCCCGCCGCTTCCTCGCTTCAGGCGGTACAGAGGCGTATTGCCGACGAGCCGCATTATTTCGAGGCTGTCTATATCCCTAAGCAAGGCCGGTTCTCCTATCCGTTGTACGCGGCGGCGAAGACCTTCGCCACGTTCTCCTCCGTCGGAACGCCCTCGGCCATCTTCTCATCGCCTACGAAAAAGCACGGGACGTAGTAATAGTCGTAGTTGTCGGCGGTGGCGGGGTCCTTTTTCTCGTCTATCTTCGTGAAAGGCACTTCCTTGTATTCGGGATGCGCGGCCAAGAGCGACGCTATCATTTCGTCGGCGCGTTTGCAGTGCGGGCAGCCCTCGAACATGAACATCTTGATTTCTTTCATTTTACGTCATTCCCTTCGATAGATTTCAGTTGTCTATTATATCCCGAACGCGCGATATAAGGAATGTTGCGCAAGGCCCCGCTCGGGGATAAAATCTGTTGAAGCTTTTAAGCTGGGAGGAATCGCGTATGGCATATAAGATAAACGCGGCGGCGAGAGACCTGTTCTACAGCCGGAACGATCCGAAGGACCGCCGCCTCGGCGAGCTGATAGGGCGCGCCGCGATAGAGGAAGTGACGGACGGCACGGTGGCGATAATAGGCGTGCCGGAGGACCGGGGCATAACGGCGAACAAGGGGCGCGCCGGCGCGGCGGCGGGGCCGGACGATATACGCCGCAGGCTATACAAGCTCACGCCGGGATTCAACTCAGACTTCATGAAGCTGCGCATCATAGACGCCGGAAACATAGACACGAAGGGGCTGACTCTGGCCGAGGTACACGAGGCCGAGACTGAGGCGGTCGCGGGGATAGTTTCGCGCGGCGGCATACCGATAGTGCTCGGCGGAGGGCACGACCTGACGTATCCCGGAGTAGCGGGGCTCGTCAAGGGCGCGGAGATCGGACGCGGCGGCATGGGGCTGATCAACGTGGACGCCCACCTCGACGTTCGCAGCGACGAGAACGGGATAAACAGCGGAACGTCCTTCTACCGTGCGCTGACGCAGCTTCCGAACGGCGCGCTCTCGGGCGACGCCTTCGTAGAGTTCGGCATTCAGGAGCAATACAATTCGCCCTACTATTACAACTGGGTTCTCGAGCAGGGCGGGCACGTCGTCACGCTGCGCGAGGTCTCGGAGCGCGTCATGGAATTCTTCCTGCAGGCGCTCAACGCGGCCGGAAAGAACGGGCGCAGGATAGCGGTCTCGCTCGACATAGACGCCGTGCGCAGCACCGAGGCCCCCGGCGCTTCCGCCAGCAACCCCAGCGGCCTCAAAGCTCCGGAGCTGGACAAGATAGCCTATCTCGCGGGGCGCAGCGTAAAGGTAAGGTATCTGGACGTCATGGAGGTGTCGCCGCCGCTCGACGAGGATCATCGCACGGCGGCGCTCGCGGCCTCAGCCCTCTTCTCGTTCTTCAGAGGGCTCTGCGAGAGATAAAACTTTTCACTGACGCTAGGGCCGAAGCTCCATCAAAAGCGCTTCGGCCGTTTTCATGTCCAGGGCGAAGCCGCCTTGAACCTCGGACGAGAGGCCGATGCCGAGCCAGTGAGGCACCGGCGAGGAATATGCAAGCTCGAGCGCGGGAGGCGCCGGCAGAAGTCCGTTCCACCGCTCCGAGACGGCGAGCGCGGAGGCCAGCGCTGCAAAAGGTTCGTCAGGTATAGGACGGAAGGTCAGCGCGCCGAACGAGTTCCACATATTGACGAGGCCGAGCTCCATAAAATCCGGCGAGCCGGAGAAAAACGGCGCTCCGAACTCGGCCTCCGCGAAAGCGGCGAAATCCCTGGCGCCGGACAATCCGCCTCCGGTGAAGAGCCGCGCCGCCTCCGCGACGAATGCGCGCCGCCCGGCGAAAGCGCAGCGGAAGCCGACAAACGCGGGAATTTCCTGCAATCCGCGGCGGACCGTGAAGAACGCCTCGACTCCGATATTTTCGCCGCCGAAAGCGCCGAACCATTCCTCAAACGCGCAGCCGTCTTCTCCGCGCGAGAGCGCGGCGCACTCCTCCCAGCGCGACTCCGGGGCGAACTGCAGCTTCGTAACCGCGCCGCGCAAAAGGCGTGACGCGCGCAGAGGGCTAGCGCCAGACCTCGGCATATACGGCGGGCACGCCTTCACCGTCATGGCTCAGCGATATACGCGCCTCGCCCTCCGCAGCCGGCGAATATGAGAAAAGCAGAAAATCCCCCTTGTTAAGCAGGGCCTCGCGCTCCTCGCCGCCCGCTGAGCATTTCACGGCGAGACCGTCGCAGAGTGCGTATATCCCGCGCCAGTATTCCGAAGCTCCGCGCGCAGCTCCGGCTGCGCAGCAGCAGCCGTCCGTGCAGGCCGCCATCGCGCCGCCGTATCCGGCGGCGGTCATAAGATTGAAATCCACGCACCGCCCTACCGACACGGTCTCCCAACCGCCATCGAACTCGTCCGCCTCGGAGAGCGGCGTCATTTCGAGCGTGCGCGTCCCCTCGTGCGTAACCGTTATCCCGCCTTCGAGTATCATCAGCAGACGGCGTATGCCAGGAAGCGGAGTAAATACGGACTTTTCGTCCTCGACCACAGCCGTGCTTATGCGCCAGTCGAAACGCCTTGCGCCGTAGTCGGCCCCCTCGGGCCATATCGCGAGCTGCGTCGTCACGCCGCCGCTCCATCTGCTGCGGGACAGTTCATTGCTGCGCGTCACGGTTACTTTCATTCTTGAACTCCTCCGTTTCAAACAATCCGTCTATAGTCTCCTCGCTGAACACTTTCACGCCGTCCGCCATAAGAAGCGCCGCAGCAAGCCCCGCGCCCGGCACGACCCTGCCGCTGAAGCTGCCGTCGTAGACGGACGACGAACCGCACGACGGGCTCCGCTCCTTCAGCACGGCGCAGCGGCAGCCGGCGCGGCGAGCCGCCTCGAGCGTCCGGCGCGCTCCGAGCTCGAACTTCTCCGTCAGATCGCGCCCGTCGCGTCCGAACACGCGCCCGCCGGAAATTTCGCTCGGTTCGCGCGGAGACTCCAGACCTCCGAGCTTCTCCGGGCAGACGGGCACAAGCTCGTGCTCATCCGCGAGAGCAGAGACGCGCGCGTCCGGCTTCGCGCCGCCGTCGTAGCGGCATTTGACGCCCAGCAGGCATGCGCTCACCAAAATTTTCACAGAAACATCCCTCCCGATGCGCAGCCTTCGTAATATGCGTAAAGCATAGCACCGAGGGGCGCTTTCGCCCAGACGCCGGTAAATACGCCCGATTACGCTCCGCGCGCCGCAGCGCTGAGAATAACCGCGGCGCTGCGGGAAGCCGGAAACGCGCGTCACGGCTCCGTACATTCCCGCTTCCTCCGTGTCGTGCAATACATGGAGCAAAATTTTACTTTTCCTCAAATTACAGATACAGACACTAAATTTTTGAAAATTTACAAATGTTAATAAAATGCCGTATGTTTTATACTATATCTATAAACTATGCTTTGTGTTATACTCACAGCACCCGGGAGCTCCCGGCTGCGCGGACGGACCGCGTACGACTGGCGGCCTTTATGAAAAGGCGCGCCGCACGATAAAAGGAGATAATATATATGTTATTCATGGGAAGATGTTCAAAAGAAGATTTCGCGAAAAACAAGAGACGGTTCTATCTCGTCGGGGCGATAATGCTCGTCCTCGGCTTCGTCTCGCTGTCGATGCCGCTGCTCGCGTCGTTCGCCGTCGAGACGATGATCGGCTGTCTGCTGATCGCCGCCGGCCTCGGCAGCGCCTTCGGCGCGTTCGGCGCGGTGCGCTCCGGAGACAGCCCGTGGCAGCAGGCCTTTATGGCAGTCATATCCATCGCGGCGGGCGTAATTTTCCTGACGCATCCGCTCGCCGGGGTGATGACTTTGAGCATGCTGCTCTCGGCGTATTTCCTCATCGACGGCGTGACGAAGGTCGTCGAGTACTTCCGCATACGCGAGATAGGCGGTTCGCTCTGGATACTGCTCTCCGGACTGCTCGGAGTAGCGCTCGCCTTCATGATGTGGAACAACGTCATAACTGGCGCTTCAATGATAGGCATAATGCTCGGAGTGGACCTCGTATTCAGCGGCGTCAGCTTCATCCTGCTCGGCCGCGGCTGCTCGAACATTTCAAAGAGAATATGACGCACGGAAACAAGGCAAACGATACTGAAAAAGCGGCGCGTTCGCGCCGCTTTTTTATTTCCTTTTTATTCCTTTGGAAAGAACAGCTCTAGTACGCCTTCGTTTTGTGCGGCTTCGGCAGGCTCATAATGTAATTTGGCGAAGCTCCGGCCACGCGCGGGTCTTTTTTCAGGCGCGCAAGAAGCTCTTCAGTTTCCATCTCTGAGCGGAAGGTCGCAGTCACGCACTCCGAGCTTTCATAGACGGGCGAGATATATACCGGCTCGGCCCCCGCGTCAGCCGCCACCTCGCGGCAGTACGCGGCGAAGAGGGCGCGCCGGTCATCCGATCTCCGTATTTCGTCAGGCACGCGGAGAAGGACTACGGCCTCGCCGTGGACGGACCTCGGCTTTCCGGCGCGAGAGGGCTGGGCGGCGCAGGCGGCGCACACGGCGAGTACGAGCGCAGCCGCAAGCAGAGCCGCAGCTGCTCTCGTCATTCGCCCGTCCGCCGCGCGCGCTTCCTCAGCGTGCGCGCGCAGCCCCACGCGAGCGGCGCAAGCAGCAGCGCCGCGGCGCCTGCGCCGGATGAACAGCCGCCACCGCCGTGCCGCGTCGTATCGCCGGCGCTTTCTCGCTCGTAGCGCACTATGGCGGCCGGGTCTGTTATCTTTCCGGCATCTCCGTCAAGGTCATATTCGCCGCCGTCCTTTATGTACAGAACGAGAAGGTACTTCTTTTCGGCGCTGAATGTGCCGGAGAATGCGGAGCCGTCAGCCTCGAATATATCGTACGAGCCGTCGGCCGCTTCCCCGCCCGCGCATCGCGCGTAGCCGAGGGCGCTGCCGTCTGGCTTCACCTTACAGACAGCGATGTCGGATATCCCGTTTCCGCCGCCGAACACGTCGCCGGAAACCGAGAAAGCCACGGCACCGAGCCCGCCGGCAAGCTCTTCGCTCTCTGCGCTGAACACAGGAAACAGCGACACGCCGAACACATTACGCTCGCCGCCGAGCGACTCTACTGCCCCTTCAACCGTATCAGAAGCGAGATAAAGCCCTCCGTCCTCTTCAACGACATCGACGCCGGCAAACGCCTGCGGCAGCTCGTCTCTGCAGGCGACGAACTCTGCGGTCAGCGCGACGGCCCCCTCCTGAACCTTTTCGCCGGGCTCTGTCGGTTTCACATCGGTTTCTATCATCATGCCGCTCTTCCACGCGCCGTATGCGTCGAGCAGCCCGTAGGCCGAATAGCCGTCCTTAAGCACGGAGCCGTCCGCTCCGTCCAGTATCATCTGCTTTATCTCGCCCGCGCTCCTGTCCGGGAATATGGAGCACAGCAGCGCCGCGACGCCGGAGACGAACGGAGTCGCCATCGAGGTGCCGCTGTCGAAACAATAGCCGGTCGAGTCGTATGTCGCACCGTAGCCGAAGAGGCTGCTGAAACGGCATGTGCTGAGTATGTTTGACCCTGGGGCGAAAATGTCCACGTAACGCCCGGACGGGCTGTAGTTCGAGAAATAGGACATGGAGCCGTCAGAATCGCTGGCCCCTACGGTGATCGAGTTGTCAAAGCGGAACATCGCCGGCGTGTTTATCTGTCCCGTATAATCCTCTCTATCAATGCCGCTGTAGCCCGGGGCGTCCAGATCGACGCCCTCGTTCCCCGCGGCGATGCAGAGGAGTATCCCAGCGTCGCTCAGCTTCTTGAGCGCCGCCTCGTACGGAGACATGATGTCTGATAAGGGGTCGTTCCAACTTCCGAGCGACATATTCGCGACGCGTATATTGACGCCGGCCTCCTTGGCTGCGATGATAAAGTCGACGGCGCGCATCTGGTCGGATATCAGCGAACCGTCACTCAGCGAACCTTCGTCCTCATAAACAGAAAAAACATTTACTGCGAGCAGCTTCACCTTCCAGTTGACGCCGGAGACGCCGGTCCCGTTATTGCCTACAGCTCCTATGATGCCGGCGACGTGCGTACCGTGGCCGGAGACGTCTCCGACGGCGCGCATCTCGTCCGTATCCTCGGAATAAATGTCTTCGGCTGCGGCGCCGTCCGTGTCTCCAGGCCCCACAGGCACTGCGATGAACTGGTAAAGATTTTCCCCGCCGTCATCTTCGTCGTCTTCCACATACGTGTGGAACCACGCGCCGTGGCTGCCGAAAAACGCCTCCGGGCTGAACTCCTCGTCCGCGGACATATTCGCCGCGATCCTCTCAAGAAGCGCCGCGTCGTCAAACGTATACATATTATCGGCAAGGTCCGGATGGTCGTATATTATGCCCGTGTCTATCACGGCTACGACGACATCATTGGACTCAGAGCCTGTGCCGTGCGTCCAAACGGACGGCATGTTGATGCGCGTGAGCCCCCATTGTTCTCTGTAGCGCTCATCGTTCGGGCATCTCTCACTGGCCGCCGAAACCCGCACTATATAATTAGGCATGACGGAAACGACGTTAGGGTTGGCGCGCAGCCTCTCTATAAAAGCGTCCGTGCTTTCATCCGCGGTACTCCTGACGCGCGCGAGAGCGTATGTCTCTCCGTCCTTCGCCGTTTTCGCGGACGAAACGCCGGGTTTTCCGCCGCCCGGCGCGGAAACCGTGACGGGACGGAAATTCTGCACTACTTCGGCTCCGAGCTCCCCTGCCAGAGCCTCCGCGGCGCTCGGCGAAGCGCTCTTCGCGGACGCGGCGTTTGACTGCGCGGCGGTCTGACGCAGCATTACTATGGCTTCGCCCTCGACGCAGCGCGGAAGCTCCGCGAAAGCCGCAGAAACAGGCAGCAGTACGACGGCCGCCAGCAGTGTAAGAACATTTCTGATTCTCATATAGACACCTCTCACTCCATGCTCTCCTATATACCGAAAGTTATTTTTATTATACACGAAGTTTATTCTCAAGAATATATCTTTGAATCCCTTATCGGCCCGCTCTCTTGACGCGGCGTGCGAAGACGTCTATAGTGTCGGTGGTTGTATGCGGAAGCCGGCGGCATATTTTTGTAATTCATTGCCAGCCCGGGTTCAATTTCTGCCGCGCGCTCCGCCGGCCGGGAGGCAAAAGCTTGGATATAACTTCCTTACATTATTTCAGAGAGCTCACGAAAGACTTCAACATGACGAAGACGGCGGGACGCCTGTACATATCGCCGCAGACGCTGAGCAACCATATACAGCGGCTGGAGAAATACTACGGGACGCCGCTGTTCACGAGAAAGCCGGCGCTGGCGCTCACTCTCGCCGGAGAGTTCGTGCTGTCGTTCGCGCAGACTATGGAGCACGAGAACGCGAAGCTGCGCGACATTCTGTCGGATATCAGCCAGTCGGAGCGCGGACTGATACGCTTCGGCACATCGGTGTCGCGTGGGAAGTACCTGATGTCCAGTATCGTTCCGAGGTTTTACGCGCGCTATCCGAAAGTCAAGGTAGAGTTCCACGACGGCGACACGCCGAGGCTTGAGGCACTCGTCCACGACGGCGACCTGGACTTCGCCGTGACGCTGGACGGCGCGAGCACCATCGAGCTGAAGCGCCGCAAGGTCTTCGACGACCAGGTGTACCTCTGCGTGCCCGACGCGCTGCTTGTTGAAAAATACGGAGAAGAGGCCGGGGATATAAAAAAGCGTTCCGAGGCAGGCGCGAAGATGCAGGACTTCCTCCGCCTGCCGTTTTCCATAATGTATAACCGGCTCGGCGAGCTGATGAGCGACTTCTTCATGCAGGAGGGCTGCGCGCCGGACGTGTGCTTTACCGGGACGCGCACATATCAGCCGCTCGAGCTAGCCAGCGCCGGCATCGCAGCGTGCTACGGCACTCATATGTGCATGCTTGAAAACATGGACGCGATAGGCTCTGGAGTAAACATCTTCCCGCTCGTAGACAAGCAGGGCAGATACGTCTACCAATCGCTCTCATTTGTATGGAATAAAGGATGGAAGCTGTCGAGCCACGCAAAATATTTTATGGAGCTTTTGACAGCCGAGACCGGCGAGCTGAAAAAATCTTCTCTGACGCGAATTATATAGCGGGCCTCTCTGCGGCCACCGGACATAAAAAAGCCGTCCGCGCGGCACAAACGCGGACGGCGCAGTCACCTTGAACGCCGGTCGTTAATCAAGCTCCCAACCGAAATATTTCGGCCCGATTTCTTTGAGCTCCTGCTCGGTTCTGTCGAGGTATTCCGTGTAGGCTTTGGCATCCATTATTTCGACGGCGATGCCCTGTCCGGCGAGCGCCTTCTGGAGCTCGGGGTTCTGGAATGCCTTCGTCAGCGCGTCTATTAGTACGGCCTGCTTTTCAGCGGGGACTTTGACGCTCGTCGCGATGCCGCGTCCGCTGAAGTTGACTATCTCGACTCCGCACTCTTCTTTTATCGTCGGAATGTCGGGGTTCTGCGGGACGCGTTTCGACGCAGCCACGGCGAGGACTTTGACCTGTCCGGCCTTAAGAGGCGCGGTCGTTTCGCTGATGTCTATGCTGCAGATGTCGCTGTGTTTGCCGTAGAGGTTCGTCAGCGACTCGGAAGCGCCGTTGGTCGCGAGGTGTACGAACTGCGCGCCTTCGATGGAGTTCAGCTTCGCGATGAGCATACCGTCAGAGCCCGCTCCAGCCGTACCGGAGATGAGGATTTCGTTGTTCTTGCTGTACTCGACGAGCTCCTTAAATGTCTTGAAGCGGGTCTCGTCGGGGCGGCAGCAGATGACTTGGTAGTCGTTGGCGAAGTTGATGAGCGGCGCAAAGTCACGGTAGGTGTTGGTGCGTCCGGTCTCAGGGTTGACATATCCAGAGATGACCGCGGGGCACGAGAGCATTCCTATCGTCTGTCCGTCCGGGGCCGCGTTGAGGATGGCGTCGTATCCGATCCAGCCGCCGCCGCCAGGGATGTTAGTTACCGTCACAGGTACGCCGAGAATCTTCTCAAGTTCGGGCGCGAGCATACGGGCGCAGATGTCGTTGGCTCCGCCGGGTCCGTAGGCTACGATGAAGTTGATAGGACCGTCGGGGAATTTCGCGTCGGCCGCCATAGCCTGTCCGCCCGCCAGGAAGAGCGCCGCTACGAGCGCGAGCGCAAACGCTTTGAAACCGCAATTTCTCATTACTCTCTACCTCCTGTATTTTTACCGCGCGGGGAATCCGCGCGGCGGCTTACAACAAAAGTTTTCTATATCTCGGACTCTTCGTCGCCGAGCTTTTCCTTTACCTTGGCCTGCGCGACGACGCCGGTGATCAGCGAGAGGGCGACGACAGCAAGAAGAACGACGCATATCGGGCGCGTGAATATCCTCAGCATATCGCCGCGGAACATCGTCATAGACTGGTCGATCGCGAGCTCGAGGTTGTCGCCGAGTATGAAGGTCAGAATCAGCGGAACCATCGGGAATCCCGCCATCTTCATGAAGTATCCGACGAAGCCGGCGACGATGAGCACGCCGATGTCGAATATGCTGTAGTTGACGCTGTAGACGCCGAGCAGGCAGACGATGACTATTATCGGGAAGAGAAGCCCGCCTGGGACTTTAGATATCTGCGCCCATACGTTGGCGAGCGGCAAGTTCATAATGACGAGCAGAAGGTTGCCTAAGAACATGCTCGCGATGACGGGCCAGACTATCTCGGGATGCTCTGAGAAGAGCGTCGGCCCAGGCGCTACGCCGTGCATGATGAAGGCTCCCATGAGCATCGCCATAGCGGGAGAGGTCGGGATGCCGAGCGTGAACATCGGTATCAGCGAGCCGCCGCAGAAGGCGTTGTTCGCCGTCTCCGGCCCCGCGACGCCCTCGATGACGCCCGTGCCGAACTTCTCGGGGTGCTTCGAAATCTTCTTTTCAAGCGAGTAGCTCATTACGGTAGGAATCGAAGAACCGCAGCCCGGTATCAGCCCCATGAAGAAGCCGAGGAAGCTTCCGCGCAGTATGGACTTGATGACTATCGGCCACTCGTCGCGGTGCGGCAGCATGCTGTCGATCTTCGCGACGCTGTGCTTCACCGTCATATCCTGCGCGAAGTTCGAGAATATTTCGGTAAGCGCGTATGCTCCCATCGTAACTGCGATAAATTCGATGCCGCTGATGAGGTTCGTATTGCCGAAGGCGTAGCGTATAGTGCCGTTGAACGGGTCTACGCCAATCGTCGATATGACTAGGCCGAATACGGCGGACATAAGCCCCATGACGACCGAACGCCCGAGAAGGCATATAACGAGCGAGAGGCCCATCAGTATCAGGCAGAGGAACTCAGGCGGGCCGAACTTCAGCGCCTGGCTAGCGATGAGCGGGCCGAATAAAATGAGGCCGAAGAGCGCGATGAGGCCGCCGATGAAGGAACCTATCGCCGCGACGCCGAGCGCCGCTCCCGCGCGCCCCTTCTGGCTCAGCGGGTATCCGTCAAGGCACGTTATGACGGAGGCCGTCTCGCCGGGCGTATTGATAAGCACGGAGGTTATCGTTCCGCCGTACATGGCTCCGTAGTATATACCGGCGAGCATGATTATCGACTCCGTCGGCGTCATCGCGAACGTCAGCGGCAGAAGTATCGCAGTACCGGCGGTTGGCCCGAGGCCCGGAAGCACTCCGACGAGCATTCCGAAGACGACGCCTATCGTGCAGTACAGAATGTTGAATCCGCTTCCTACGCTGATAAATCCGTCAATAAGATATGATAGATTTTCCATGTGTCGTATCCTATCCTTTCAATAACGTAATTCCAAGCGGCGTATTACCAGCCGAATTTGTTCAGCGGCACTTGGACCTGCAGAAGCACCTTGAATACGAAGAAACACACCAGAGCCGTGATTATGCCGAACGGGACGGCGTATTTCCATTTTCCGGTGCCGCGCTGGAAGAGCGCTATCATGAGCAGAGATCCGGCTGTAAGGAATCCGAGAAATTTGACGAAAACCAAAAAGAAAACCAAACCGCCCCAGCATACGAAGAGGTTCGTCCTCGCCGTCTTGTCTTTCGGAAGCACCTTGTCCATCGTGATGCCGTCGCGCTTCAAAGACTGGACGAAGGCGATTATCGACAAGACGAGCAGTATGCCGCCGATCCAGCGGGGAATGAATCCAGGGCCGGGCGCGTACTTGCCGCTCCAGTAGCGCAGCCCCATCGCTATATACAGATACCATGCGGAGAATAAGACGAAACAGCCGTTGACGACCGTCGCCAGCTTAATCTTCTTCATCATATAGAGCATCCACCTTCACACATTGCATTTTTGATATCACAGACGACGGACTCGGGTATCTCGATCGTCTCTTCTGATTTTGCAAACAGACGGTTTTCTATCTCCCCGGGGATCAGAATTTCATCAACGCCAGGGCGTCTGCGCGAAGCCTTGAGCTCGTCGAACCACGCCTCGGCGCGCGCCTCAAAGAGCTTGACGTCCGTCAGCTTGTCTATGCGCACGAGCCAGAAGAAGTGCCCGGTGCCGGCGGCCGCGGAGCATCCGTACATGGACTCGGACTCGTGGCTGAGCTTGCCGCCGGAGAGCAGGCCGCACAGAACGTCCGTAGCCATCGCGAGGCCGTAGCCCTTGTGCCATCCCATCGGGAGCAGGCCGCCGAGCACTGCCTTCGCCGCGTCGGTCGTATCGTTTCCGTCGGCGTCCATCGCCCAGCCAAGCGGTATCTCTTTGCCCTCCCTGGCGTAAAGCCGTATCTTTCCCTTCGCTGCGGCGCTCGTCGCGCAGTCTATCGTGAAGTCGCCGTACTTTCCGGCGGGGAAAGAGAAGGAGAAAGGGTTCGTGCCGAGCATCGGCTCAATCCCGCCGTAGGGCGGCACGCTCGGGCCGGCGTTCGACGTCGCGAAGGCCGCGTAGCCGCGTTCCGCCGCCATCCTCGTATAATAACCGGCAGCGCCGAAATGGTTGCTCGCGCGGATGAACGCGAAGACGCCTCCGATCTCGAGCGCCAGCTCCATGCACTTTTCCAGCGTGCGCATCGCGACTATCTGCCCGAGGCCGTTGTCCCCGTCTACGCTGAGAAGACAGCCGAAACGCTCAGTCCTTATCTCGGGCTTCGGATTAACGAGTCCCTTTTTCAGCCTTTCGGCGTACTGGACGAGGCGCACGACGCCGTGCGACGATATGCCGCGGGCGTCGGCGTCTATAAGCGAAGCCGCCACGGTACGGGCGTCCTCTTCGGGCACGCCGTACATAGCGAGCAGCTTGGACGATAATTCAAAGAGCTCTTTTTTATTTACTTTGACTTTCGCCATGAACGACCGTCTCCGTAATCCCGTCTACGCCAGAAACTCTTTGTTGACCGTATGATCCAGCTCTCCGGTCTCGCAGAATTTCTTTATCGCTTCGGATATCGCCGGAACCATCTCTTCGGCGAGGTCGTTCGACGTGCCGCCGACGTGAGGCGTTATGACGACGTTGTCGAAGTCCTTCAGCGGGTTCGACGCCAAATCTTCGTTTTCCACGCAGTCGAGCCCGGCGCCTCCGAGCTTTCCGGCGGATACGGCCTCCGCAAGCGCTTCGTCGTCTATCAGCCCGCCTCTCGCCGTATTGACTATTACCGCGTTCGGCTTCATGCGTGCGAGCTCGCCTCTGCCTATCATGTGGCGAGTGCCGTCGAGAAGCGGAACATGGATCGAAACGACGTCCGCGCTCTCAAGCAGCTCCTCGAGCGTCACGAATCTCATGCCGTAGGCCTTCTCCGTATCCTCCGGCAGGCGGAATACGTCGTAGTAGACGACTTCGGCGCCGAGGGCCTGGACTATTTTAGCGACGCGCCGGCCGATGTTGCCTCCGCCGATTATGCCGACTTTTTTGTGGTTCAGCGTCGCGGAACGCTTTGCGTAGGTGTTTCTGTCCCAGACGCCCGCGCGGCACTGCCTTGCGTTGGCGTCGATGCGGCGGTTGACTGAGAGCATCAGGCCGACGGCGAGCTCAGCGACGGCGTAGGAGTTTACGCCCGGCGTGTTTGCTACCTTCACGCCGCGCTTTCCGGCGGCTTCGATGTCTACTGAATCATACCCCGCGCCCCAGCGTATGACGGCTTTCAGCGCGCTTTTGTCCGCGAGCGTCTTTTCAGGAGTCTTGAGCACGCGGACCACGACGATCTCGCAGTCCGTGACCGCATCGTACTGCTCCTGCGTCTCGGCGGTGTATATATCGTGTCCCGGAAGCATGGCGCGGAACTTGTCCGCCGTACCTTCGGGATACGTGCCCGCCAGCAGAATCTTCATGGCTACCTGTTCTCCTTGAGCTTCTCGGCCGTCTCGCGCATGAGCGCCTCCGACGGTGACTTTCTGTCTACCGCGGATACGGCTACTATAAGGCGCTTAACGTCCACGCCGTACTCTGCGGCGACCGCCTTGAAAGTCTTGACGAACGATGAATGGCATCCGCTGAATCCGAGGATGAGGTCGAGCGGTTTTATCGGCGTATGGTAGCCGTGCTTCTCCATCGCGGGGACGAGCTCGCTCTCGAGGAAGTTCAGCAGCCCGTAGAAATCGACGTGGTCGTTCTTCCCAGCCTTCTCGGCGAGCGCAACGGCTATCTCGGTCGCGAGGTTGCCGGCGCTGCGCGCCATGCCGAGCAGGCCGCAGTCGAGCACGTCTACGTCGTTGTGCATCGCTGCGACGGCGTTGGCCGCGGCCATGCCGAGGTTGTTGTGGCAGTGGAAGCCGACCGGGATCGAAATATTATCCTTCAGCGCGCGCACATACTCTCCGGCCTCGTCGGGAAGCATGCAGCCCGCCGAGTCCATTATCGTGACTTCATCGACGCCGTGCGCCTGAAGATCGGCGCATTCCTTCGCAAGGCAGGAAGGGCTGAGGAGGTAGGCCTTCATCAGAGAGTAGCGGCACTTGAGGTTCTCGGACTTTACGGCGCCGATGACCTCGTAATACTTCGAGCCGTCGCCAGCGTCCGCCCCGACGCGGAGGAAGGTCAGCCCCTGCGACGCGGCGTACTTGACGTTTTCCCTCTTATAGCGCTTCGCGTTAAGGAACATCCCTATCTCGGCCCTCTTCATATAGGGCTGGGCCATTTCGAGATATTCCTTGTCGCTGACGGGCGACGGAAAGCCAAGCTCCTCCGCTCCGAGCCCCTTCGCGTTGCCGTACTCTATGATCGAGACTCCGTTCTCCACGAGCCCCTTCAGCATCATAGCTGTAAGGTCGGCCGGGAAGCCGTTGCCTACGACATTGGCTCCGTCCCGCAGCGTACAGTCCATAATTTTCATGACTAAGAACTCCTCTCTATTCAACTTTCGTCATTTGTTTCACACAGGTTCAGGGCTTCAACTCTCTTACTTTTTTATAAAATAATTGCAAAGAAAAGGCAAACAACGACTTTTTGACGCCGCGTCAAATAAACTTTGGATGATATGATATGTTTTCACGATACATCAAAGCTCACGCGCCAGCGCGGCTTTTGCCGCGCTTCCGGCGCGCGCAGCGGAAGCCGAAAACCGCCTCGGGCCGTCTTTTTTACGTGGTTCCGCCGATTTTTACCGGAACAGATTTACAAAAGGCGCGCCGGATTGAATTTGGCATATAATAAGCGGACGGGAAAAAGCCGCACGCTATGCGGCGCAAGGAGGGTATATAAAATGGGACTCGATATTTACGCCGGGACGCTGACGCGATACTACTCGCACGATTGGAAGACCGCGGTGCAGCAGTGGGCCGAAAAGAACGGATTTAAATGCGAAATGGTGCGGCCGGGCGGCGGCGCAGAGGACGAAGAGGTTATGTCAAAAGACGAAATACGCGGCGCCGTCGAGGCGTGGCGCGACGGCCTGCTCGGCGCGCTTGAACGCGGCGGCGCACCGTGCGAGCCGTGGTCCGAGGACGACGAAAAACCATATTTCACGGACAAGCCGGACTGGGACGCCTATAACGCGCTGATGCTCTTTGAAGCCTGCACCCTTCTTCACAGACCGCTTCCCGAGGCTTTTCCGCGCCGCGCGGCCTATCGGGACGTTATCGCGCTGAACGATGAAGAAGAGGAAAAGCTCCGCGGGCTAGAGATAGCGGGCGGCGTCGAGTGGTGGCTGCCTATCGAGGAACCTTTCAGCTTCACGGGCTGGCTTCCCACGGAAGACGAGAAAACAATCTCGACCGCAGGCGCGCTGCTCTCTGAACTTGAGCAGTTGAACGAAGCGACCTGGAATGCGGACGAAGAGGAAATACTGCGCTGGAAGGACACGGAAGGCGCGCCCGCAGAGGTCGTGATATCCGACGACGGAAAGCTCGTCAGTACGGGCGAAGAAATCCCCGACACTTATGACCCAGCAGCGGCGGAGTCGCTTGCGAAGTTCGCCTTCTCCATCTTCTACCAGGCGGCGAAATTTTCGCTGAAAAACCGCGTGCCGGTGCTGCTTGACTATTAACATTAACGGGATTTTTTCATGAACGGCGCGGAGCTGAGCGAAATCGCCGCCGAGGCCGGCGGCTTCGCGTCACAAAAGATGTTCATACTGATCCGGCGCGTGGGGAAGAGACGGCGGCGCTCTATACCTACGGGTGCTGCGCGGCGGCGCATTTCGTTTCTCCGGCGGAGTCGAATCGAGGCAGGAGTCCGCGCCGGGAGCGCAGCGCCTAAAGGTACGGACGAACGGAAAATAAAAAATCCCAGCGTTTATCGGCGCGGGGATTTTTTTGCCTTTTTCGTAAATTTCGCGCAGCGCGCTTCGCGTTACTTTTTCTTCGGCACGCCGTCGTCAGTCAGAGCGAGCATCTCCGGGACTGTGACGAAGCGCAGCGGAAGCTCTTTATAGCGCGCGTTCAGTTCTTCGAGGAAGGCAACTGTCGAGGGGCGGAAATGGCAGATTATGAGCAGAGCGCCGCGTTTCTGCGCGTTGCGCGCTAGTTCGTCGAAGCGCTTCGCAATGACGGCTTTGTCCGAAGAGTTGTCGAGGAAGCCCCGGTTCTGCAGCGCGGGCACTCCCGCTTTCAGCGCCGTGTCGTATGCGGCGCTTTTGCCCGTCGTGCGGCTGTCCACGAATACGAGCCCGCGGCTTTTCAGCACTTCCATGAGCGGGCGCATGAGCTCGGCGCTCTCTGTCGCGCGCGAGCCGCGGTGGTTGTTGAGCCCAACGGCCCCGGGCAGGGAGTCGAGCGCTTTCTCGGTCTTGGCGCGTACGTCTGCGGCGGACATTCCGCGCCCGATTATGAATTTTCCCGTTTCCGAATCTTTGTCCGCCTGAGCCTGCATAGGCATATGTACGATGTAAGGCACCGACTTTGAGGCCGCCAATTCGGCCGTCTCCTTAGAGTAGGGGCGGTATGGGATTATCGCCCACGTCGTCGGAATGTCGAGAGCCGCGACTCTTTTCGTTAAGTTCATCTGGCTGCCGCCGTCGTCTATGACGATGGCGAGAAGCGCCTTGCCGTCGTCGGGGCCGCCGCCGGAGGCAGGCATGGCGTCATTCGCGGGCTGCGGCTGTTCCGCGGGGAGGCCGTCGTCGGCCGAGACTACTATGACCTCGCGCGACGGCGGCTCAGGCTCGGGGGCCGGAAGCTGCGCGACCTCGGCCGGCGCGGCTTCGCGCTCCGCGACCTTGGAGTAGCGTCCCTGGTTGTTGAGCGCGACGGCGTAGACAGCCGCCGCTACCGCGAGAAGCAGCAGCGCCAGCGCTACGCGCAGCCTGCGTTTACCCTTCGTTCTTTTGTAATGCTTAGCCAACTGAGGCCATCTCCCGTTTTATTTTTTCTCTTTCAGCTTATCTTTGAGGACGGCGAGCGCTTTCTGGAACTGCTTGTCGTCCTTCTTGTTCTTCATCGGCTCTCCCGCGACCGTCACGTCCGGCGTTAGTCCCTTGTGGTCTATCACGAAGCCGGAGGGCGTGTGGTAGCGCGCTATCGTCACATATATGCCGGAGCCGTCGGGCAGGTTGAAGAGCGTCTGCACGGAGCCCTTGCCGAAGGTCTTCGTCCCGACTATCGTGCCTCGCTTGTGATCCTTTATCGCGCCCGCGAATATCTCCGAGGCGCTCGCGCTTCCCTCGTTGACGAGTACGACGAGCGGCAGGTCGTTCGCCAGCCCTGGCTTCGCGTAGAGAGTGTCGTTCGCGCGCTCGAAGCGCCCCTTCATGCCGACGACGACCCCCTCCGGGATGAAGCGCGAGGTCACGTCCACGCAGACGTCGAGTAGGCCGCCGGGGTTGTTGCGGAGGTCCATTATCACGCCTTTGGCGTTTTTGGACATCGCGGCGTCCAACGCCGCCTTCAGCTCCTCGTCGGTCTTTAGGTTGAAGTGGTTGAGCTTTATGTAGGCGACTCCCCCTTCGAGCATTTCAAGGCGTACCGTCTTGATTTTGATGATTTCGCGCACTATTTTGACCGGTATCAGCTTCGCTTCGTCCTTGCGGCGTATCTGCAGCGTCACAGAGGTTCCGGGCTCGCCGCGCAGCATCTTCACTATCTCGTTGCTGTCCATGCCGAAGACCATTTTGTCGTCTACCTTGATTATCTCGTCGAGCGGCTTGATGCCGGCGCGGTCGGCCGGCGTGCCCTCTATCGGGGCTATGACGGTCGTGCGCCCGTCGCGGTTGGCCATATAGATGCCGAGGCCGCCGTATTCGCCCTCTATCTCCATGTTCTCCTCGGCCAGCGCTTCCGGGTCTACGAAGCGGGTGTACGGGTCGTCTATCGAGGCGACGAGGCCGCGCAGCGCGCCGTAGTACATCTTCGTGTCGTCTATCTTGCCTTTTTGATCTCCGTCAACCTGATAGGTCGAGAGTGCGAGCTTCACCTGCTTTATTATCGCAAGCTGCTGCGGCGTGAAAGGAAGGCTCCTCTCCCAGTCGGCGCCGACAGCCTGCGGTATGCTGTAGAGCGATACGCAGAGCAGCGCCCCGATAAATATCCCCGTGACCAGGTGCAGTATTTTCGATTTCAATATCTTCACTTACCTTTCCGAAGGCGGAGTTACTTCAAATATTTCATCGGGTTGACGGCGTCGCCGTTGACCCTTACTTCAAAATGGAGGTGGTTGCCCGTCGCCACGCCGGTCGCTCCTACGCGGCCTATCACCGTCTGGCGCGTGACTTTTGCGTTTTCGCTCGTCTCTATCTTCGAGAGATGGGCGTAGACCGTCGTAAGGTTCGCGCCGTGGTCGATGATGACGACCTGCCCGTAGCCGCGCATCCATCCGGTGTAGAGCACTTCGCCCGGGTCGGCGGCCTTGACCGGCGTGCCCTTGGGCGCTGCTATGTCCAGCCCTGTATGCGTTATCTTCGTCTTGAACGTCGGGTGGACGCGCGTCCCGAACTGGCTCGTTATCTTCCCCTGTATCGGCCATGCGAGCCGTCCGCCTTTGTAGTAGACCGGCGTCGGCGCGACCGGCTTTCCTTCCTTGCGCTTCGCCGCGTCGGCTTTCGCCTTAAGCTCCTGCTTCTGTTTGAGAAGCTTCTTTATCGCCGCCTGCATCTCCTGCGATGCTTTCTTGAGCTCTTCCTGCTCGGCGAGGAACAGCTTCTTATCCTTGCGCACCTTGGCCAACACTGCGCTGCGCTCGTCGGCGGCTGACTTAAGCTCCTTGTTCTGCTTCGCTAGGTCGGCGTTCTGATCCTTGAGCGTGCTGTGCTCCTTGCGGAGCTCCTCCTGCGTCATCGTGAGACGGCGCTTCTGCTCCGTCAGATAGTTTATGAGCTGCCTGTCCTGCTCAGCGATCTTGCCGAGAAGATAGGAGTTGGCCAGCGCGTCCTCGGCCCCGCGCGACGACATCAGCAGGTTGAACTCCGCGACCCCGCCGTATTTGTAAATGCTGACGAGCCTCTTCTCGAGTATCTTCTGCGCTGCGGCTATGTCGTTGTTCATCTTTTTTATGTCGGCGTCGAGCGTGAAGATGTTCTTCTTGACTTTCTGCATTTTAAGGCTCACGATGTTGACGCGCTGCTGCGTGACGGTTATCTTCTGGCTCAGCGCGTTGAGCTGGTTAGTCACGCTTTTTTCTCGCTTCGCAGTCTCCGAGAGCTTCTTCTGGTTCTGCGAGATCTGCTTCTGTATCTTGTCGAACTCGCGCTCCTGCTGTTTTATCTGCGCGTCTATGTCCGACTGGGATTTCGCGGCCGCCAGCGCCGCGGCTCCCGTGAAAAGTATGGAGCAGGCCGCCAGCGCCGCCGTGATTTTCATCCGCATGTTTTTAGCCTTCGTCACGGTAGTCTGCCTCGCTACAGCGGCTTCGAGGCCTTCCTGATGAACTTCTCCACAGCAATGAGGCTCGCGATAAGGCTCACGACCGCACCGCAGCAGATGAGCATGATAAAGAGGTTCGCCAGGACGCGCTTCGAGTCTATGAACGTTATGAAGGGCAGCATGTCGCGCAGCCGTTCGAGAGCGCTCAGGTACGAATAGCCAAGCGCCGTTGAAGCGGCGAGCGCGCCGAAGAAGCCGAGGATGAAGCCCTGTATGACGAACGGGAACGCCACGTAGGTGGATGTGGCCCCGACCTTCATCATCACGTCTATTTCCTCGGCCCTGGAATAGACTGAGATCCTTATCGTGTTGAAGAGCACCACGCCGCTGGCCGTGAGAGCGACCGCGAGCATGATTATCGAGAATTTCTCGACGAACGACGAGAGCTTCGACAGCTTTTCCGCGACATGGCCGGCGTAGACGATATCCTCGATCTCTGCGACGGAGCCGAGCCGCCCCGCGACGTCGGAGACCTGCGAGGCTTTCGAGACGTGTATCTCGAGGCTCGAAGGCAGAGGGTTCTCTCCGAGGAGCGTCACGGCGTCGGCCTGGTTGCCTAGGCGAGCGCGCAGCCGCTCGAGCGCGGTCTCCTTCGTGATCATCGTCACGCGCTCTACGCCGCTTATACGGCGCACTGCCGCGGCGGCCTTTTCAAGCTCCGCGTCGGGCTTGAGGTACGCTTGTATCGAGAGCTGGTTCTCCATGTTTCCGATAACGCTTCTGATGTTCAGGATAAAGAGCATCGTCGCGCCTACGACGAAGAACACCGCCATAGCAGTGAAGATAGTGAGAAGGCTCATGCCGAAGTGCCGCCATATCAGCCTCCAGCCGTCGCGCATTATATATTTAATACGTGCCATCGCCCTCGTACCCCCCGTCCTTCTCGTCGCGGATTATGCGCCCGCGTCTTATCTCTACGACGCGGTGGCGGTAGGTGTCCACGATGAATTGATTGTGCGTCGCCATCAGCACGGTCGTGCCGGCGGCGTTGATTTCGAAGAGAAGCTGCATGATCTCGTCCGCCGTGTGGTTGTCGAGGTTGCCCGTCGGCTCGTCGGCGAGTATGAGCGAAGGCTCGTTGACTATCGCGCGGGCTATGGCGAGGCGCTGCTGCTCGCCGCCCGACATCTGCGGCGGCAGAAGCATGCGTCTGCGCCATATTCCCACGGTCTTGAGCGCATCCTCGACGCGCTCGGCTATCTCGCGCGACGGAACGCCCATCACTTCGAGCACGAAAGCGACGTTCTCAAAGGCCGTCATGTTCGGAAGCAGGCAGAAATCCTGGAAGATCACGCCGACGTCGCGGCGGAACATAGCGAGCTCGAAGCGTCCCATCTTGCGCAGCGCGTGCCCCCCTACGCTGATGTGCCCGCGCGTCGGGACGACCTCGCGGAAGATGCAGCGCATCAGCGTCGTCTTGCCGGAGCCGGTCTCGCCTACCAGGTACACGAACTCGCCGCTTTCTATGTCGAGATATACGTCCTCCAGAGCCACGATGTCCGGCTCGAATATTTTGGAGACGCCGGAAAACCTTATATCCATCGGCCTACCTCCTGCGCAGCGCCCACACCTGGGCCGCAGCGTCCACTATCTCGTTCCAGGTGAGGCCGTAGTATTCGCGCAGCTCCTCCGGCGTGCCGCTGCTGATGAACTCGTCGGGCAGCGAAACGGAACGCAGCGGAACAGGATAGGTGCGTCCGAGACATTCCGCCGCCGCTCCGAATAGGCCGCCGGCGCCGCAGTGCTCCTCAGCGGTGACGCAGCAGCCCGTCCTGCGGACGGACGAGAGCAGCGCCTGCTCAGGGAAAGGCTTGAGGCAGTAGCAGTCTATGACCTCCGCGCCGATGTTCTGGCGTTCGAGCCGCTCGGCGGCCTCGAGCGCGCGGCTCACCATTATGCCGCAGGCGCATATAGTCACGTCGGCCCCCTCGCGCAGTATGCGGGCTCCGCCGAGCCTGAATATCTCGCCGGACTGATTTTCAAACTCCGGCGCAGGCGCGCGCCCCAGCCTTATATAAAGCGGAGCGCCGTCGGTCTCCGCCCCCTCTACTATGCCCGTCAGCGACAGAACGTCGGAGGGGACGAACAAGTTCATCCCCGGTATCGTCCTGACAAGCGCGATGTCCGAGGGCAGCATGCCGGCCGCTCCGTCCTGCGCGAGCGACAGCCCGCCGTCAACCGCGACTATGCGGACTGGCAGCGACGGCATGGCAACGGCTTCGCGTATATGCTGGTAGCTTCCGCCGAGGAGCCCCGCCGCCCGTCCGAGCACCCACGGGCGTTTTCCCGCAAGGGCGAGCCCGGCGGCGCTGAGAATTGCGGAATGCGCGTCGGCGCATGACGAAATTATCTTGTCCTCCGGTATTTCGCGCAGCGCGCCGCAGTCGGGCACGTCTTTCGCGACAAGCAGCGCGAAGTCGTCGCGTTCGCGCGCGTACCGGGCTATAATGCCGCAGAATGCCTCGAAGGTAGAGGCCGTTTTATTTATATTCACTAGATCTTACCTCCAATTCCTCGAGCGCCATGTCGAGCTCGCCGAGGCTGAGCGAGTGCGGCTCGCCCTGCCGTCCCGCGCCTATCGACGAGATGGCGAAGCCGCCGTCCGCGCGCACTGCGAGAGCTTTCGGAGCCCCGCGAGAAAAATCAAAAGAGCCGCACGCGCCCTCAAGCGCGGCGAAATCCCCGCCGGCTGCACGGCGCGTCTCCCATCCCTCAGGGAGCGCGCCGCCGTCCATATCTCCGCCGCAGAGTATTATCATAAAAAGATTGGGTATATCGAGCTTCGCGGCGCGGCACGTTTCCTCGGCGAACTCATCGGAGCGAAGAGCCTCGTCCGAAACGACGAAAGCGACGCGCGGGCGAAAACGCCGAGACGCTAGCTCGCGCGCGAGGGAAGCGGCCATCGCGAGCGACGGCTGCACAGTAAGGCATGGCGCGTCCATCCCCGGTATCCGCCGGAAATCGGGATGAGCCTGAAGCATCGCGCCGAGCCGCCTGTAGTGCCACAGATGCTCACGCTCGAAAAATCCGCGTCTTGCAAGAGCGGCGTAGAGCGCGGGAACGGCCTCGGGCATCCCGAGCACGAAACGGTCTCTGTCGCCGCGCTCCGGCTCGGACGGTATGAGCACAAGCTCCTCCCAGTAAAGGTAGACGAGCAACCCCGCGGCGGCGAGCGGCGTCTCGTACGGGCCGGAGCGCGCCATGCCTACCATGCGCAATATATCCTTGCGGACCTCGGACGTTATGCTTTTGAGTTCTTCGATTCTAGTATTGTCCATTTGCGACGCCGCACGCAGAGTGCAGCCCCTCCGAGAAAATTTCATAGACGGCGGCCGCCCCGCGCGCCGCTGAGGCGGCGGTGAGAGGCGGCGACAGCGCCGGAACGCCGCCGTCCGTCAGAGCTATATTATAGCGCATACAGAAGCCGGCGACCTTAGGATCGTATGAACATCCGGCGAGCGGAAGGCCGGAGAGTGAAGAAAGTATCAGAAAATGAAGCCTCATGCCTATGGCTCCCGAGGCGCGCGACGCGACGGCGTGAAAATCCTCTTTCGACGAAACCACGGCAATGTCTGAAAGCTTTACAAGCCCGCTTGAGGCGAGGCGCTCGAGCTCCGCCGCGTCCTCGTCAGACAGAGCGACGCCCATGATCTCGCGCCCGGATTTGTCCGCAAGCTTCATGCAGCTTCCGGCTGCCTCCTCCGCCAGCGCGCGGTGGCCCGGACGCGCGTTGAAAAGCAGGAAGGGGCCGCAGCCGTCCACCCGCTCCACGGGCAGCGACATCACAAGATCAGGCGACAGCGACGCTCGCAGCCCCATTGAAGCGAGCAGCGAAAGCGAGCCTGCGTCGCGCACGCCTATGTGGCAGCAAGACGAAAAGGCCGCGCGCGTGAGTGCGAGCGGAACGCGGCCGCGCAGCGGCCCCGCCGACTGCCCTTCGGCCCACACCTTAAGGCCGAGCAGCCGCGCGACGCGCACAGCCGCGTAATAATAGAAGCACGAGCGCGCGCTGGTGGAATCCTGAAAAAGTCCGCCGCCGCCGAGAAGCAGCGTCGTGCTCGCGGAACAGGCGCGGCGCAGCTCGCGCAGACTCCAGCGGCTGAAAGAGCGGACGCCGTATTTCTCCTCGCTCAAGCGCGGGTCCGCCGAAAGCACGGCGGCGCGTTCCCTGGGAACGCCGCACGACTCCAGCAGTCTCAGCGACGCTTCGCATAGAAGCTCGTCGCCGAGGTTGCCGAAGCCGTAATATCCGAGAAGAAGGACGTCGAACTCTTTCTTCAAAGCGACTTAAAGCCTTATGCCAGCCGCCCTGCGCAGCCTCGGCAGCAGAAGGCCCAGCGCCGCAGCGCAGACCGCGCCGATCAGAAGGCCGAGCCACCAGCCGTTGAGCGTGCGTATCACGCTCAGATAGAGAGGCGTGTGGAAATGGCAGAAGGTGTTGACCGCGGAACAGAAAGCTAGCGCCGCGGCGAGGCGCAGAACCTCGCGGTAGTACGGGATGAGCCCTTTGCGCACCGTGAACCAGTAGAGAACCAGCGCCGGGTAGCCGATCATAAATTCCTTCGTGCGCGGCCTCACGACGAGCAGATTTTCAATGAAATCGCGGAATGCGACCTCCCATCCGGGAACGTTAGAGACGTTGCCGCTGCGCAGCGCCATCACGAGAGCGCCGAGCATGACGACGCCGAGCAGCGCCAACTCCGTCCACAGCGGCGAACGGCGCATGACCTCGACGAAGCCTTCTGGGTGAACGCGCCGTTTCATGTCGTGTACGAAGATGAGGACGAGCGGCAGCAGAAGCGTCAGTTTGACGCCGGAGAAAGGCGTCAGACGAAGCGCAGCGGCTGAGGTGCCGTAGAACGAAGCGACGGACAGGCCGCCGGCCGCGACTATGAGCAGCGACGACACGGCGCCGCGGACACGTTCGCGCGAGCTCTCAAGAGCGCACAGCGCAGCCTCCGTCGCGACGAGCGCGCCGCACACGCCTCCGAGAAGCCGCGCCGCAGCGGACGAATACCAGAGCGCGCCGCCGAGCGCCGCCGACGCGGCGAAAAGCAGCAGAGCCGACGTCGCAGGCACCGGAAGCTTATCGCTGCCGTTCATGCGCGAGGCGTATGACCACAAAGTAAAGACGATGCATATCCCGCACGCGAAAGCGCCGGCGAGAGGCGCCGGCCATGACGGAAGGGGCTCCGGCCAGCCGAGCGCGTAGCCGCGCGCTTCCAGAGCCTTCTTGTAGCCGCCGAGGTCGGCGAGGAAGACGTCGAGCCGTCCGCCCATCTGCAAGTCGTAGGGATGCACCATGACGAGCCGTATCGAGCGCTCATGCACGGCGCGGACATAGCGGTCGGTTATCGTCGGGCGGCTTATGTTCCGCGAAATTATCTCCTCTTTAGTGAGACTGTGCATCGGGATGACGAGACCGCCGAGCGCTCTGGAAAGCGCCGGGACGCCTATCTGCCGCACGAACTCGACCTGAGAGAGTGTGATTCCCTTGCCGCGCATGACGGAGGCGAGCGGACGCACGTCTGGATAACCGGCGAGAATCGCGCCTGCCGGAATAATATTTCTAATCTGGGGATACTCTGAAGTCAGCCAGTCTATGGCCTCGGCGGTATCGGCTCCGGACGAAGGCGTGCACGGTCCGGGGCGGAAGAGCGCGTTCACGCCGTTCGCGCGGCAGAACTCGAGAGCGGCGAAATCAGGCACGAAAGAGGAACTCTTAAACTCCTCGACGGTGCCGGGCAAGAACACGCGCACGCCGCCGTCAGCCGTTTCCGTAAAGCTTACGTTCGGGAGCTTGTGCTCAAGATATGCGCGCAGCCGCTCCGCGTACGGGAAGCCCTTGCCCCACGCAAGCACGGCCCGCGGCGCGGAGCCGTCCGGCTTCTCGCCGAACGACGAGGCCGTGCCGAAGCGCAGGCCGAGCGGCGAATACATTGCGATCTCGTCGCCCGTGAACTCGGATACCGCCGCGCCCATAACTCCGGCGGCGTTGACTGCGCTCCATACATCCGCCGCCGTCCGTCCGCTCTGATAGGCGAGCGAGGCTATCTCGCGGCTGTCGGCGACGAAGGCCGCCGTCCTGCCGCCCTTCTCGGCGTCGAGCCGTGAGGAAAGCCCGTAAAAGGCGAGAGCCGCGGCGACGGCGAGCGCCGCATACAACAAAACGTGCTTATTTACGCTTCTCATAGTTCATTCCCCCACTGCGAGGCGAGCGAGACGCCCATACCGGCGAACATGCGGCTGAGCAGGAAGAGCGGAAGCCCCACAACGTTGAAATAGCAGCCGTCGATGTGCCGTGCGAGCAGAGTCCCGCGCCCCTGTATCGCGTACGCGCCGGCCTTATCCATACTTTCGCCGCACGCCACGTACGCGGCTATCTCATCCTCCGTCAGCTCGCGGAAAGTCACCTTAGTCTCTTCCGCATCAGACATGCTTCCGCCGTCAGGAGATATAAGGGCGACGCCGGTAAACACGGAATGAACCGCTCCCGAAAGGCGGCGCAGCATCGCAGCCGCGCAGACCCCGTCCCTGGGTTTGCCGAGCACGGCCCCGTCTATCGAAACGACCGTGTCCGCGCCTATTACCCATTCGCCGGGGAAACGCGATGCGACCTCCGAGGCCTTTTCAAAGGCGAGGCGCTTGACCATAACGGCGGGTTCCTCGCCGTCTATTATTTTTTCAACCACGCGCGGCGGTTCTACGCGAAAGCTCCATCCGAGCCCGGCAAGAAGCTCGCGCCGCCTGGGGCTGCCCGACGCAAGTACGATGTTTTTTATCATCTCGTTATCACTATCCCCGCCGCCGCGCCGATCACCGTTCCGAGATTAAGCTTGAGCGCGAATAAAAACCCGAGCCGCACCATCAGAAGGTCTATCTCGCGCACGTCTATGGTAAAATCGACGATATTTGAAAAAAGCAGCGACGTAGCCGAAAACCGCTGAAGAAAGAGGCCCAGCCACGTTCCTAGTATCATGCAGAGCAGAATAACGCCCCAGCGTAAGGAAGCGCTTTTTACCAGCGCCATGCTACCATCCCCCCATGAAGGTAAGAATCACCGAAAGTCCGCCGACCGCGAGGCAGTAGACGCCGAAGTACCACCACTTCGACGCGATGACGAGCCGCTTTAGCAGGCAGAGCGACAGCAGGCCGCTGACGAAAGAGCAGGCTGCGCCGGCGAGCCAGCCCTCCGGCAGAGTAGATACAAAGCTGTCCCAGCCGCCGAACTCGAGCGCCTGCACGCAGGTCGCGCCGATTATCGCCGGGATTGAGAGCAGAAAGGAAAAACGGAAGGCTTCTTCCTTTGAAAGGCCGGACAAAAGCCCTGCGATGATCGTGGAGCCGGAGCGCGATATGCCGGGCATTACGGCGATTCCCTGGACGACTCCGACGATGAGGCCGTTTTTCAGCCCGACCTTGCCGCCGCGGTCGCGTATCCTGCACGAAAACAGAAGAAAAGCCCCCGTTATGAGAAGGAACGCGCCGACCGCCATCGAATTGAGCGACGCCTCTTCCGATATATTCTTGAGCCCCATGCCGATGGCCCCGGTCACAGCGGTGCCGAGGACGACGGCCCAGCCGACCCGCCACCCGGGCTTAGAACGCGCCTCGCCGCCGGCGAAGCCGCGGCACCATTCGACGAACAGCCCGCATATATCGCGTGAAAAAAATATCACCGTGGCGAGCGTCGTCGAGACATG
This sequence comes from Cloacibacillus sp. An23, assembly GCF_002159945.1. Classification (NCBI taxonomy): domain Bacteria; kingdom Thermotogati; phylum Synergistota; class Synergistia; order Synergistales; family Synergistaceae; genus Cloacibacillus; species Cloacibacillus sp. An23. The sequence continues at coordinate 115,932 of NZ_NFJQ01000012.1, forward strand.
CAGCACAAGGTCGTAGTTGAGCGGCGGCATCTCCATGCCGAGGAATATCTTCGCGAGGGCCAGATGCCCGGAGCTGCTGACCGGAAGAAACTCAGTAAGGCCCTGGACGAGGCCGAGAATCACCGTATCCGTATTCATTTTTCGATCTTACCTCTTGCTTCTAAATTATTCTCACACCGGCGCGAAAAACGCACGGTACGCCGCCGCCGGTTACTGCGCGGGGCCGGTAGAAATTATATATCCTTCTCCGCTCTAAATATACGTTATAAGCGGGATTATAGTCGGATAATTGCGCGAGCTCCGCGAAAAGACCTCGCGTATCCTCTTGCGTATCTCCGTCGGCAGAGTCTCGCGCTTCGCCCCCGGCGTGCGGGCGAACTGCGCTACCGCAGTCCGCACCGCGTTCTCAAGCTCGCCGAAGGTGCTGCCGTCGTCAGCCGAATAGACGCTGCCGCGCGTCTGTATCTGAATCGGAGCGGCGGGACGCAGCGAGCCGTCGAGCACGACGGATATGACGACGAGGCCGTTCTCCGCCATTTCGCGCCGCTCGCGCAGAATGCTGCCCTCGAACTCGCCGAGGACGACGCCGTCGATGAGCACCGGCCCGGCCTGCACGCGGCCTATGACCTCAGCCTTGCGGCTGTCCGCGAAGCGGAGCTGATCTCCGTTTTGGAGTATAAAGACGTTCTTCGCCGCGACGCCCATCTCTCGCGCAAGCTGCGCGTGGCGCACGAGGTGACGGTACTCTCCGTGGCACGGTACGAAGAACTTCGGCCGCGTCAGGCTGAACATCAGCATAAGCTCGTTGCGTGAGGCGTGGCCGGAGACGTGTATCTTCTCCTCGCGCTCGTATATGACCTCCGCGCCGCAGGCGAAGAGCCTGTTCACCGTCTGGCTTACGAGCTTCTCGTTGCCCGGTATAGGCGTCGCGGAGATGATAACCAGATCCTTGGGGCCGAGCTTCACCTGCCGGTGGGCCCCGCGGCTCATAAGCACTAGCCCGGAAAACGGCTCGCCCTGGCTGCCTGTCGTGAGGATCACGACGTGGTTGTCCGGCATATGCTCCGCGTCCTGCGCCGAAACTATCAGGCCGTCCGGCACGTCCAGGTAGCCGAGCTGCGCCGCAAGCTCCACGTTCGCGGTCATACTGCGCCCGACCAGCACGGCCTTGCGGTTGAAGCGCGCCGCCGTCGCCAAAATCATCTGCGTCCTGTTAAGGTTGCTGGCGAAGGTCGCGATTATGATGCGCCTGTCCTTGTAAAGCCGGAAGAAACGCTCGAAGGTCTGCCCTATGACTTTCTCGGAGGGCGTCGAGCCCGGACGCTCGACGTTTGTCGAGTCGGACATAAGAAGCAGGACCCCCTCGTCGCCGAGACGCGCCAGCGTGCTGTAATCCGGCCTGTTGCCGTCGGAGGGCGTCGGATCGAATTTGAAGTCGCCGGTGTGCACCACGACGCCGAGCGGCGTGTGTATCGCGAGCGCGAACGCGTCCGGTATAGAGTGGCAGAGCTGTATGAACTCCACCTCGAAGCACCCCGCGGTCACCCTGTCTCCGGGCGAAACGTAGCGGTAATCGGGCGTGTATCCCGTATGCGCGTCTACCATCTTGTTCTCGATAAGGCCGCCGGCGAGGCGCGAGCAGTAGACCGGCACGTCGAGTCTCGGCAGCACGAAGGGCAGAGCGCCGATGTGGTCCTCGTGCCCGTGGGTTATGAATATCGCCCTTATCTTGGATTTGTTCTCTATCAGATATTCGATGTCGGGAATGACGAAATCTATCCCGAGCATATCCTCCTCGGGAAACTTCAGCCCGCAGTCTACGATTATGAAATCGTCTCCGCAGCGGAATACCGTGAGATTTTTCCCTATTTCTCCCATTCCGCCGAGCGGACAAACGGTCAGCTCGGGTTTTCTCTTCATCCGCCTCCGCGCGGAGGCTCTCTTATTTTCGGATTCGGCCATAAGCACAACTCCTTCCACGATATATCCTATCACGTCGCGCGGCATTGGGCTATCGTTAAAGCGGCGCTTCGCGGGCTATCGCGCAAGAACCTTCGAAAAAGCGCGCGCCGGCGACGGGCGCGCGCTTTGCAAAAAAAAGAGCTCCGGCAGGACTGCGTCCGCAGAGCTCTTTTATCCTATTCGTGATTCGCGCGCGGTTTACTTCTGAAGCGCCTCGAGTTCCATAACGCCGTCTATGAGCATCTGCTGCGTCACTTCGTATGGATAGACGCGCACGTCGATTCCCTGGAGCGCCTTTTCTGTCGCGGCGGGCAGATCTTCGACGGTCACGTCGATGTCGGCGAGGCGCGTCGGCAGCCCTATGGATTTGTTGAAGGCGAGCACGCGGTCGCGTTCTTCGTACTGCTTGTCCACGGTGAGCATGACGAGTATGCCGTAGGAGACTATCTCTCCGTGCAGATGATGGTTGGCCTCTATCGCGGGAAGTATCGTGAATCCGTTGTAGAGCGCGTGAGCCATGCCGGTCGTATAGTCTACCTGCACGAAGTTGGAGACGAAGCCGGTCGATACGATTATCGCGAGCACGACTTCGGTGAGCTCGTCGCTGACGCGGTGTTCCTCGCAGTCGGTCATCGCCTGGCGTCCCCAGCGTATTATCGGCGCGGCGCACATGGTGCTGAGCGCTATGCCCATCGCGTCGGAGTGGCACGGCGTGTCGTTGCGCGAGGAAATGGTGCACTCGTAGTGCTTCGCCATCGTGTCGCCCATTCCGGCCCAGAGGTATCTGACAGGGGCGTTGGCTATTATCTCTGTGTCGATGAAGATGTGGTTCGGCGGGATCTTCGAGAACGAATATTCGCGCAGACTCCCGTCGGGATGATAGACGATGCCTAGGCTAGTGCAGGCGGCGCAGGTCGAGGCTATCGTCGGGAAGGTGAAGAACGGCTTCTTCGTGTCGTGCGCAAGCACCTTGCAGGCGTCGATGGCCTTTCCGCCGCCGACGGCGAAGATCATGTCCGCGCCGGCCGCCTTCGGGCGCAGCATCTCGACGTTCTCGAGCGAAGCCTCGCCGCCGTACCAGTGTACGCCGGCAACCTCAAGCTTGGAGCCCTCTATCGCCTTGAGTATTTTATCCTTCGCCGCGGCGAGAGCCTTCTCGCCTCCTATTATCACGACTTTCTTTCCGTACTGTTCGCATACTCCCGCTATGTCGTCGTAGGCATCCGTGCCTACGGTGTATCCCGGAAACATCGTCCTCTGCATTATAAAATTCTGCTCCTTTCGTACTGATCCGTTTTATTTTAAATTTCAGCGGTTTGCGCGCCGCGTTACTTCGCCGCGCGCACAGGCTCGCCTGTTATCTTCGCTGCCGCCGTCGCCGCTTCAGCGCTGTGCTCCATGTACCAGCGGCGGTTCTTATAAACTCCGACAGTCAGGAACGGTACCACGACTGCGATGATCCCGAGGTAGCCGCAGTAGCCGTAGCCGTATTTGATGATGTTCGTCAGTCCCATCATGGATATGCTCATCGAGAGCACGATGATGAAGGCTGAGACTATAGCTCCGCGCACCGGGGCAGACTTGATCCCGCTGAAGACCGGATGGCTCTCAAATCGCGCGACGAAGCCGAAAATCGTCGTGACGGCGGTCGATATGAGGCAGAGCAGCAGGCATACGCCGTAGACCACAGTAAGGACGCTTATGTTCATCACGCCGCATATCGTCAGCGTCGGGATGACGCTCCCGTTTTCTATCCCGCTGTAGACGCTGTGCCATGAGAGCAGCATGAACACAGAAAGGACCAGCGCCGCCGTGTTCAGCGCGAAGGATATCCACATCGACTTAGCGCAGTCCTCGCGCGTCTTCATTATCGTGCCGCAGGCTACCATCGTCGGCAGCGTCACGCATTGAAAGCCAGCATAGACGAATGCGTTGAACACGGCCTCCGGGACGTTGCTGAAGCCGTTGCTGCCGAAATCGGCGAGCATGACAGACATCACGGAGCTGTCGCTCTTATATATGCCGACCGCGTATATCGTAACGGCCGTAACCAGTATCGCGAGCCCCATGTAGGTCGAGGCCGCGCGCACGACGCCCGCGCCGAAAATCGTAAGCAGCAGAACGAGCGCGCCAACCGAGACGACGCCTATGTAATAGTTCAGGCCGAAGTAAACGGCGAGCGCGGAAGCCGCGCCGGATATGGCCGCCGCGACAGCCATCAGCACCATGATATAGAAGAATATCTCGAAAAGCCACACAAGCTTGTCGAACGGATGATAAAGAGCCTCGAAAAGCTGCTTGTGGTTAGTGAGGCCGCGCGAGTTATACATCACCATAGCCTGCCGCATGGTGAGCGTTAGCAGCAGCATCGCAAGCACTGCCGACAGCACCCCGGCCCATCCGAGGTATACGTAGTAGGTGTTAGCCTGGTTGCCTGTGGCGAAGCCGCCGCCCGCGTGGGCCGAGAACAGTACCGCCCCCACAGAGAAGGCGGCGAAGAATGACGCTTTGGGACTTACGTTTTTCATTATGTTTCCTCCTGCCGTTGATGTTCGTCCCGGCATCGGGGAATAAAAAAATCCTTTCGTCCCCTCTGCCTTAACACAGAAGAGACGAAAGGATCAAGCCTTCCGCGGTACCACTCTTCTTCGTCCCACGATACGGGACGCGCTCAGCGAGGCACTATCATGCCTCCGCCCTGTGACGGGAGCGCCCGTCCGCGCCTACTCGCTTCCTTCGGCGCGGCTGCTGCTACAGCGAGTTCCCCGGTTCCGCCGTCTTGATGCCTCGCACCTACCGGCATTTCTCTGAAAGCACTTTCCCGGCTACTACTCTGCGTCATCGCATTTCAAGCGTGAGCAAGAATAGCAAACATAGAATGAAATGTCAAGAACAAAACTTACATATTTTCATTGCGATGCTGAAATATGAAAAAGCGGCCGGACGCGAGCCCGGCCGCTCTGCTTATCTGTATCGGCGAAAGTTCTACAGTTTTGAGAACCCCGCGATGCGCTCGACCGGAAGCGCGAATGCTATAGCCTTGGCGTCGGTCTCCGGCCCCGCCTTGTCTATTATCGCGCGCACGATGGATTCCTCAGAATCCTTGCTGACTACGATATAGATCATCTCTTTTTCTTCGGCTATAGTAAGGCCGAAGAATTTCGCCATGCGGCCCGCGGTGCCCTTGGCGTGAATGACGGTACCGCCGCGCGCCCCGGCCTCTCTCGCCGCGTCCATGACCATGTCGACGCAGCCCTTCTCCGCAATCGTCACCACCAACGAATACCTCATATCATCCACCCTCTTTCTGAAATCTTCGTTCAATCCGGCTCCCGGCACATATTCGGCGTTCGACGCCCCGGCTATCGACTCGACCGGGAGCATGACGGCGACTCCCTCGTTCGGCGCGTCTATGCGCATCTCGGAGACGAGGCCGTCCATGATGCCGTTCGCCGTATCCGAACCGCACAGGCAGCATATCACTTGGCGCGCTTTCTTCTCAAGCCCCCAGAGGCTGAGCATCTTTTTCTGCGCCGTTCCTTCACATAAATAGCTGTAGACCAGGTTCGCCCCGCGGCGGCGGCAGAACTCCGCGTAATCGTCGCTGCGCTCGCGCTGGACGACGGACAGGACGAAATTGAGGCCGCGGGCGTCGTGTTCGCGTAAATCTGCGGCGTTCGTCATATCTTATTCTCCTTTTTCTTAACGGCGGACATTCCGCGCACATAAAGCAGGCCGAGAAGCTGTATCGTTATAAGCGGCGTCATGGCGACCATCGCGACCACGCCGAAAGCGTCCTGCGTGACGTTGCCTCCGACCGCGGTGCACAGCCCCATCGCGAGAGGCATAAGGAATGTCGCCGTCATAGCGCCGGAGGCGACGCCGCCTGAGTCGAATGCGATCGCAGTGAATATCGTCGGGACGAAGAAAGTAAGTATAAGCGCTATGGCGTACCCCGGCACGATGAGCCAGAGCAGCGGCAGCCCGGTCAGTATGCGAAGCATCGCGAGGCCGACAGAGACCGCGATGCCTATAGAAAGGCTTACGCGCAGCGCCTTGCCTGGAATCGCGCCGGCCGTCACTTCGAGCACCTGCTTGCCGAGCACGTGGACGGCTGGTTCGGCCTGCACTATAAAGTAGCCGATGACCATTCCGATCGGCACGATGATCCAGTTGTATTCGAGAGCGCCGATGAGCTGGCCTATATAATTGCCTACCGGAAGGAATCCGGCGTTGACCCCCGTGAGGAATGTTACGAGGCCGATATAGGTATAGAGTATCCCTATCACTATCTGCAAAAGCTCCGCCCCTTTGAGGTGAAGCTTAAACACCTGGAATACCGCGAAGAAGATTATTATCGGCGTCAGGGCGAGAGCCACCTCGTGGAAGAAACGCGGGAACTCGTGCGCAAAGAGCTTCCAGAGTTCCAGCGAATCGGCTATCTCCGGCACGACGACCGGCGTGTAGCTGCTTCCGCCGCCCGGGTAGACCATGCCTAGCAGCATGACGGCGAGTATCGGCCCGATAGATCCTATGGCGACGAGGCCGAAGCTGTCGTTCTGCGCGTCGCTGTCGCTTCTGGAGGATGCGACGCCGACGCCGAGCGCGATTATGAACGGGACGGTCATCGGCCCCGTCGTCACCCCGCCGGAGTCGAATGCCACGCCGATATAGTCGGGAGGCATGAAGAACGCCAGCAGGATTATAAGTACGTAGAAGAACACGAACATCTTCCGCAGCGGAACGCCGAGGAATATCCTGAGCATCGCGACGCTGAGGAAAACGCCGACGCCGAGCGCGACCGCGCCGATTATCACCGCGTAAGGGATGCTCGGCACCTGTCCCGCCAAAACCTGAAGGTCCGGCTCGGATACGGTTATGAACGTTCCGACGAGAAAGCTGATAAAGAGAATGAACCATAGGCTGCGGCTTTTGGTGACCGCAGAGCCGATGTAGCCTCCGATCGGAGTCATCGCCATATCGACGCCGATGGTGAAAAAGCCCATGCCGACTATAAGCAGGATGGAGCCGAAAACGAACGCGAGAAGCGCGCCGACCGGCACAGGGATGAACGCGAAGCAAATCGCAAAAACAATGGCCACAACCGGCAGAGTAGACTTCAGCGACTCCTCCAGCTTGGCCATGAGGATGGTGTTGTCAAGCCCAAGTTTTTTCAACATTTTCCGCTCTTACGAAGCCCCGGGCAAAATGCTGCATTTGAACCAACGCCTCGCTCTCCTTTCTTCAAAATGGGTGAGACTCAGAACCCGCGAAAGCGCCGCAAGCTTTCGCATATAATAATATGGGGAGTGTGATAAGTGGCGCGTCTGTGGGGATTCGAACCCCAGACCTTCGCCTCCGGAGGGCGGCACTCTATCCAGCTGAGCTACAGACGCGCGTACGCACTCCTTGAAGTATAGCATATTTGGAAAGGAGCCGCTATATAAATATGGACGACGGTTTTTACATGAGGGAGGCGCTTGCCGAGGCGGAGGCGGCGATGCGCGAAGGTGAAATTCCGGTGGGAGCGGTCGTAGTGCACGGCGGAGAGATAATCGGCCGAGGGCGCAACGCTCGGGCCGCGCGAAATTCCCCGCTCGCGCACGCAGAGATCGAGGCCGTACGGGCGGCGGCGAAAAATTTGAATTCGTGGCGCTTCGACGGCTGCGCCATATACGTTACGCTCGAGCCGTGCGTCATGTGCGCGGGAGCGCTCGTGCAGTGCCGCATGGGGCGCGTGGTCTTCGGCGCGAAGGACCCGAAGGCCGGCGGATGCGTCTCGCTCTACGAAATTACGCGCGACCCGCGTATGTACCACCGCTGCCGCGTGACAGGCGGAGTACTGGCCGGCGAGTGCGCGGCTCTGCTGTTCGAGTTCTTCGCCGCAAAGCGCAGAAAAGCGTAAAAATCATTTCGCGTCGGGCGCGCGGCGCTTTTCCGGCGCGGGGCGGCGGACGCCGCGCTGAGGAAAACGGAGCGAACCGCCTCCGTGCTTTGACATCGGGCGCGCAATAGGCTATAATGCTTCGCGTCCAGTGCGGAGAGGTGTCTGAGCGGTCGAAGGAGCTCGCCTGGAAAGTGAGTGAGGGGGTCAAACTCCTCCATGGGTTCAAATCCCATCCTCTCCGCCATTTTTTATGCTTTTTCCCCGATTTCCCCAAAATTTCACACGAATGCGTCAAGAGAAGCGCCGGCTTCGGTATGGGGGTGCTCCAGGCCGTTACGGCGGCGCGCGGCATATACGTGCGTAACAGTCATCTGAGAGGCGCGGCTTCCGGCATGAAAAAAGCCCCGTGTCCGCGCGGGGCTTTCGCTTCGTCGCAAGTTCTTCGCGCGTCCCTATCTCTGACCGTAGCGGCGCGACATATCTTCCGCCTCGATTTGTATCTCTTCCGGCTTAAGCTTCACGCCGCCGCCGCGCAGTGCGGTCAGGAAGTAGATTTGCGCGAATATCTCGAGCATTTCGCATTTCGCCGCGGCCTCGGCCAGCGACGAGCCGGCGCATAGCGCGCCGTGGTTCGCGAGCAGGACGCCCGAGCCGGAGCCGAGCGCCAGCGCCGCGTGTTCGGCCAGTTTCCGCGTGCCGATGGGCGCGTATTCGGCGCACGGTATCTCGCCGCCGAAGAGCACGGCCTGGTTGTCGGTCAGCACCGGCAGCGGCTCGCGCAGCGCGGCAGCGGCTGTCGCGTAGACTGAGTGCGTGTGAATGACCGCCTTCACGTCGGGGCGGCGGCGGTATATCTCCGCGTGCAGCTCGCGCTCCACCGACGGCTTGCGCCCGCCTTCGAGCGGCCGCCCGTCAAGCGAGAGCACCGGCAGGTCGTCCGGCGTCAGGGCGCCGTAGCCCATGCCGCTGGGCGTTATTATCATTCCGCGCGCGCAGCGGACGCTGAAGTTACCGCCCGTGCCCTGCACGAGCCCTTTTGCGAGCATCTCGCGCGCCGTCCGTATTATTTCGAGCTTCGCCGCCTGTTCGTCCATTATGCCGCCTCCTGTGATTTTTTGTCCGCCTTCGTCTTAGCGAGCTTCAGCGTAAGCGGGAGCATTAACAGGTTGATGAAGGCCATAGAGAGAAATACGCCGTTTATCGACATGCCGGCCGCTATCATCGCGGACATCAGAGCCGCGGCGCAGACCATGAAGAGCGAGTCTATTATGTTGAGCGAGGCTATCGTGCGCGCCATGTGCGTCTCGGGCGTAAGGTGCTGCATCAGCGCGTACATCGGTATGCTGTAGAGGCCTCCGCTGGCGGCTATCAGGAACATCGAGAGAATCACGAGCCACGAGCGTCCCGCGGCAAGAAATTCGCGCACGCCGGCGAGCGCGCCGCCGGATGCGCCGGAGGGGCTCACGATGTAGAGCATCACGATGAATACGCTTATCGCAACGAGGCTCGCGGGGACGTACCTGCCGCTGACGCGCCCGCCGAGCAGTCTGTTGCAGAAGGTGGCGCCCGAGCCTATGCCGACGGTGAAGACTACGAGGAACAGCGTCGAGACCTGTTCGTCGCCGCCGACTATGTCTTTGGCGTAGGAGGGGAACTGCGCGAGGAACACGGACCCGAGGAACCAGAACCAGCTTATCCCGATTATCGACATGAAGACGGGACGGTTCGGCACAGGATATGTGATGAGCCGCCACGTCGAGCGGAAGAGGTTGCGGTCTATGCGGAGCCCTGGCGACGAAGCCGGCAGCACCGGAATGAAGCGGCTCGCGAGATACCCCGCCGCCGCGACTCCGACGACCCCCGCCGCGATGTACCAGCGGCCGAGCGGCGACATTATGAGCAGGCCGCCGCAGAGCGTTCCCGTCAGTATCGCGACGTTCGTCCCCGCGTTGACGAGGCCGTTGCCGGCGACGAGCTCGTCTTCGCGCAGGAGCTGCGGCAGCACGCTGTATTTGAGCGGGCCGAAGAAGGTGGACTGCGTCCCCATGAGGAAGAGCAGCGCGATGAGCCACCACATCTGAACGTAGTGGAAGGCCGCCGCGGTCAGGACCATCAAAATTATCTCGGCGAGCTTGATTATACGGATGAGCCGCGATTTTTCGTACTTGTCAGAAATCTGCCCGGCGAGCGACGAAAAGAGGAAGAAGGGCAGGATGAAGAGCCCCGCCACAACCGTTATCAGTATCGGCGCGTTTACGCCGTATCTCGCCGCGAGGTCGTAGGTTATGAGAGTGACGAGCGCGCTCTTGAAAAGGTTGTCGTTGAACGCGCCGAGGAACTGCGTGAGAAAGAGCGGCAGGAAGCGGCGCGTAAGGAATAGCGAAAACTGCGATTTTATGCCTGTTCACCTCGTTGTTACTTTTTTACTTCGTCAAGGGAAATGCCGCGCGTGTGCTCCGTCTTGACCCACTTGCCCTGATCCTTCGCGAGGAAGGCCGCGCGGAAGAGGATGGGTATCCACGTGAGGCCGAACCAGAAGTACGATAGAGTGTACTTCACGTAGCGCAGCGTGAATTTCCGCTCGTGGAACGACGGCCCGGCTATCGCGCAGAGCAGGCAGAAGGCTATTATCGAGACGACGGGCAGCCCGAAGAAGAGCACCCAGTCCACTGCCGTGTGCGGCACGTCCGCCGAAGGATAGAGCACCATGTTGTTGACGAGCGTGAAGGCCATGCCGGCGATCATGATGACGATTCCGAGGCAGGCCTTCGCCGGCGCGAGCAGATATAGGAAAAGGTCGAGATACTGGAGGCGGCCGGTCGTGAAGAAGCTTTTGAGCGCAGGACGTCCGTAGTGCCAGAATACCCAGTAGTGTCCCTGCATCCAGCGCGTGCGCTGGCGCACTGAGACGCGCATGTCCTGCGGCTTTTCGTCGTAGATCACGGCCGCGTCGTTCCAATGGACGCGGCTGCCGGAAAGTATCAGCCGCGTGGACATTTCGAGGTCTTCGGTAAGGCTCTGCAAATTCCACCCTATCCGTTCGAGCGTCGCCATGCGTATGACGAGCCCAGTGCCGCCGAGCGTGCAGGAGAGGCCCCAGAGGCCGCGCGCGAGCTGCCAGAATCGGTTAGTGAACCAGTAGGCCATCGCGTATGAGCGCGTCAGCCAGTTGTCGTCCGGGTTCTTCACGTCGAGGACGCCCTGTATAGCCTCGGCGTCGGGATGCAGCTCCATATAGTTGTTCATAGCCATCAGGAAGTTCCGTTCCGCGAGGTTGTCCGCGTCGAACATCGTCAGCGCGTCGTAGTCGTCGAGCGGTATCTGCGTCAGCGCCCAGCGCACGTTCCAAGTCTTGCCGTTGTGCTCGTCGTCGAAGCGTTCGAGAGCGACGGCCCCTTTCGAGCGGGCGAGCGCCGCCGTGCCGTCCGTGCAGTTGTCGCACGAGACGTAGACCTTGTAGCAGTTTTTCGGATAGTTCTGTCCGGCGAGGCTGTCGAGCAAGGGCGAGAGGACGGCCTCCTCGTTGTGCGCCGGGACGAGCACGGCGAAGCGGCGGTAGCGTTTCGCCGGCGGCATTTTTTTCTGGTTCCAGAAGCCGCGCAGGCTTACGATTATCTGGTAGAAGCCGTCGCACATGAGAGCTCCGAGCAGCGTGTAGAGCACGAACTGGATTATCCACCAGCCCCACCATATACACCAGTAGAAAAACTCCGTCTTATCCATAGAACTCCCCCGCACCGCCACGGCGTTATTTCAATGGCTTATCATACAACGCTCGGCGGGCGTAGGCAACAGCGCAAGCCGCACGCCCCGTCAAATGCGGAACGGCTCCGACGCCGCAGCCGAAGCCGTTCTCATAACGCCGCAGGCATCTCGCGGCGCAAAGCGTCCGCGGCTCCGCCGCCGTCAGCCTTCTTTCTCTATCTTCGTCTTCCGCAGCTCACGGCGCAGTATTTTGCCGGTCGGCGAGATCGGAAACTCTTTGACGAAGCCTATCTTGCGCGGGACTTTGTAGTGCGCAAGATGGTCGCGGCAGTATTCCATGAGTTCTTTCGCCGTGGCCTGCGCGCCGTCGTTGAGTATGACGAACGCTTTGACAAGTTCTCCGGCAACGTTGTTCTTTTCGCCGACCGCGACTGCGGCGTGGACTGCGGGATGCTTGCAGAGCGCCGCCTCGACCTCCTGAGGATAGACGTTGAAGCCGCTGACTATTATGATGTCGGTGGCGCGGTCGACTATCGTTATATAGCCGTCTTCGTCTACGTGCACCACGTCGCCGGTGTTGAACCAGCCGTCGGGCGTGAAGCGCTCGCGCGTGTTCTCCTCGTCGCGGAAATATCCGCTTACGACCGCGGGCCCCCTGAGGTAGAGCACGCCCTCGTCATGGAGGCCGATTTTGTTTCCCTCGCGGTCGCGTATCTCTATCTCGTAGTTGGCGAAGGCCGGGCCTACCGTTCCGAGCTTTTTCTTTTCCTCCGACGGGTTGACCGCGACGACTGGGCTGCATTCGGTGAGGCCGTAGCCTTCGAGTATCCCGACGCCTAGGTATTCGCGGCACCGTCCCTCCATCTGGACGTTGAGCCTGTCGCCGCCGCAGATTATGTATTCCACGCGTAACCGTTCGCCGCGCTTCGCCAGCGCGCCGATGAGGAAGGCCATGACGGTCGGCACGGCGATGACGCGGTTCACGCCGGATTCCTTAATCGCCGTTATGGTGTTTTCGACCGGGACGAAGCTCGGCACGACGGCCTGCGCCATCCCGTAGCATAACGGCAGGAGCCCTGCGACGGTGAAGCCGAAGGCGTGGAAGTTCGGCAGGACGTTGAGCATGACGCCGTCCTTGGAGACGAGACCCGGAACATGCTCCGATATCGGCTCGAGGTCGCCGATTAGGTTCGCGTGCGTACAGCCGACGGCCTTCGGCAGTCCAGAGGTACCTGACGTTGAGAATATAACCGCCAGCTCCTTCGGCTCCGGCGTCCCGGCGCTCCCCTTCCATTCGGGAAGCGGCCCTTCAAGCGGCGCGGGCACGAGCGGTATTTCCGCCGCAAACCCGGCCTCGCGCGCCTTTCTCTCGCCCTCTTCCGTCAGAATGAGAGAATGCACGTCGAGCATTTTGATAGTGTCGGAAAGGTTAACCGCTCCGGTGCGCGCGTTGAGCGGAGCTATCGCCCCGCCCAGACGCCAGCAGGCAAGCATCAGCGCGAGGGAGAGCGGCGAGTTGGGCAGCAGCATCGCGAGGCGCTGCCCCTCCGTGAAGCCCGCGGCGCGCAGCTTCTCCGCGCAGCCGCCGGCGAGGGCGGCGAAGCGTCCCCAGCTCCACCATTCGCCCTGCCACCAGAGGCATTTGTCGTTTTCCCTGCCCCGCCACACCGAATCTATATAGTCTTCGAGTCGTCCGCAGTTGAATGAAGGCATGATTATCAGACCACCTATCGCTGTTGATGGGACAATTATGCCATATTATTTTACTCTTGTATATCGCGCTGAGCCGCCGTTCCGGCGCGCGTCAGTTGCGGCGCATCGTGAAACGGCGCTGGAATATCCCCTTGCCGTCGGCGCAGTATATCAGAGCCGAGGATTTGTTGAGCGGCATGTGCGTCCTCGGGTCTATCGTCAGAGTCGCGTGCGTGAGCGGGAGATTGCGCGTCGCTAGGAGCGTATGCCGTATCGCCTCGCCTCGGAAGCCAGGCGTGCTCTGGAAGGCCGACGCTATCCACATCACGGCGTCGTAGGAAAGAATCGCCGCCGCGACGTCGCCAGGCTGGCACTCCTCGTTGTAGAGGCTGCGGTACTCGCGCATGACAGAGCTTATCTGCGGGTCGAGCGCCGTGACCTCGTTCACCCACCAGCTTCCGCGCAGCGACAGCCCCGCCTGCTCCGGCAGCTTCTCCGTATATCCGTCTCCCAGGACGAGCGCGCCGAAGCCGGCAGCCGCGCGCTGCGGCATTATCTCAGCCGCCGCCGCGCCGCCTCCGGGAAGTATCAGCAGGTCCGCGCCGCTCTCCGCGAAGGCGCGCATTGCGGCGTAGTGCCCGCCACCGCGCCTGTAGGTGAGCTCCGCCGCCACCTCCGCGCCGAAGCCGGCGGCCCACTTGCGCGCGGATTTGTAGATCGAGGCCGACGCTTCGTCGTCCGGGTTGTAATAGAAGGCTATTTTGTTTTTATGAAGCGCCTGAGTCGCGAAGTAGGCCAAGGCTTTGCCGCGCGACGCGGCGTCGCTGACCAGCGAGAAGGAATAAAGATATGGCATCGACGATTCGTCAAGCAACGCTCCGTCGAGCGGCTCAGGGGCCGCCACGACGAGAGGAGCCTCGAGCCGGTCGGCGAGCGGTGCGAGCGTCTTCACCGCATCGGCGCGTCCGAGCACCATGACTAGTATGCTCCTGTCGCTCATCGCCTCGGCGACGGCCTTCTCCGCCGCTTTCGGATCTGAAGGCAGGTCGAAGCCTATGACTTTGAGCTTGTATTCGCCGCGCGAAAGCCCGCGCACGTTTACGCGCTCGACGGCGAGCTGAGCGGCCTTGAGCTGCACGTGCGAAAGCCGGGCCGCAGGCCCGGACATCGGCGCGAAGAACGCTATACGCAGCTCGTCGCCCGACGGCGTCCTCTGATTGCCTATCTGGAAGAAAAGCGCGACGAGCACAAGCAGCGAAGCGATAAGAATTATCCCGTTATACAGCGACTTGGTGCGGATGCGCATAGTACGCGGCCTGTTCGCGACGCCGCCAGATATCTTCTTAAGATTGCCCGGCACGGCGACGACGGCCTTATCGTGCTCTTCCACGTCCGAGCCGCCGTACTCCATCTCCATCAGCCAGCCGACGAGCCGCATGACGTCGTCCGCCTGCTCCTCCGTAAAGCCGAGCTGCGAGACCAGCGCCGGGCGGTAGTCTGCGCCGTGCTTGGCATACTCTCGGCGCGACGGCCGCCAGCCGCACTTCAGCAGAAAGCGCAGCGCGAAGGTCAGGTGAAAGGTATCCTCCGGGCGCAGCGAGGAACGATCCTCGAGAAACTGCGCGAGACGGTCCGGGTCCTCAAGTATCTTTATACCGTAGCTGTCTATGATCTCCGTCAAAACGGCGCGAATATCGTCCGGCATTGCTTCACTCCTCATCCATTCGCCTAGTATACCCCAAAGAGCGCGCTATTTGAATTTCACGAATTGTAAAATTTACCTGCGGATGCTAAGGTTAAGCGAAAGGAGGCGAGTTTGATGAAGTTTCCCCCGGCTTTAGGCACAATGCGGCTTCTGGCCGCGGCGCTTGTTTTCGCCGCCGCGTCGGTCGCCGGATGGCGCGCCGATTCACTGGCGCTGCTGCGCAGGGACGGCAGCGCGCTGTTCGAGCTTCCCGTCCCTAACGGCTACAGGTTCGCCACAGGATACACGCACTCCGTAGAACTCACGCCGGTCGAGGACGAGTACGCGGTCGCCTGCTGCGCGGTATGGGGCTGGCGCGAGCGGGTCAAATCCTCAAACGCCGGTATGCCGAGCATCGCGCCGAAGCACGGGAAATATATCAACACGGAAGAGTGGCTCGTCTTCCAGGGCGGCAGGACGCCGTGGCGGCGCTTCTACCTGCGCGTCGGCGACGAACGTTTCGGGCGCAACTGGATAGAACTTCCGCCATACGGACGCGCGCGGCTTTACAAAATATCGCCCGGCGAACGCCTGACGGTAACGTCCGTAAAAAAGCCGCCGGCGCTCGCGCCGTACCGCGGCCTTGAACTTCTCGAAAAACGCTAAAACGGACGCGCCTCTGCGGCGACACAGACGACGCCGCATAGCGCGAAAGCGGCCGCCGCTATATCCGAGCGCCCTCGCGTCAGCATCGCGGCGAAGCGCGGCGCGAATCCGGCGGCGGCGCATACGGCGGCGGCCTTGACCCAGAAAAAAACGAAATCGCAGAAAAATCCCCAAACGCCGCCTGCCCCCACAACCACCGAAGGGTTCCACGGAAGCAGCAAAGCGACGGTAAGAGCCGCGTAAAGCAAAGGACGAAGCCCGCCGTCATCAAATCGGATCGAAGCGCAGCCTTCCTCACGACGCCCGGCGTTTTCAGGAAAAGCACAGAGAAGCGCAAGAAAAAGAAAACTCATGCCGGCCCTGCCCCACGCGCCCGAGACGGACCAAAGCGGCATGACGGAATAGGTGCCGAGGCAGCCGAGAGCGCCGGGAACGCCAGCGCTCGATACAAAAAGCGCCGAAGCCCCCCACGCTGCGCAAAAAACCACAAAAAAGCTCCCAAGCCTTCGTTCCGAGCGCGGACGAACAAAAGCGGACAGCAGCATCAGAACAGCGACTGCGAAGCCGCCGTACTCAAAAGAAAAAAACGGCGGAAGCGATCCGACGGGCACGAAATAAAACGCCGCGGCGCACAAAGCCGGCGACAAAAGCCCGCTCCGCCTCAAAACGCGCTCACATCGCCGCGCTTCCGCCCGATTACGCGCACCGTCGTCAGAGCGGCGCTGCGGCGCACGCGCACGCAATACTGCGAAACATATCAGAAACGCCGCGAACGCGGCGCCGGATACAGCGTTAAGAAAAATTTCAGACATTAGAACAGGGACGAAAATAAATCAAAAAGGGCCGTCTCGCGGCGGCCCTCTCCGATAACTCTGATTCCCTTACTTGAGTATACCCTTTTCCTTGAAGAACTTCTCCGCGCCGGGATGCAGCGGGCAGGTAAGTCCGTCGAGAGCGCCTTCAAGGGTGATTTCCTTGCCCTTCGCGTGGACGGCGGCGATGTCGCCCAGGTTGCCGTACATAGCGGTCAGGAACTCATAAATCATTTCTTCCGGGACGGAGTCGTTCGTGACGAGGATGGCCATGACGGCGGGGGTCTTCGTCTCCTGCGTTATGCCGCTGTAGGTGTTCGCAGGTACGGAGCTCGGCACGAAGAAGGGATATTCCTTCTGGAGCTTCGCGAGCATCTCGTCGTCGAAGCTGAGGAGACTGACGTCCTTCGTCGTCGTGAGGTCCATTATAGAGGCCGTCGGATATCCGGCGACGACGAATCCTGCGTCGATCTGGTTGTCCTTAAAACGGCTCGTAGTCGCGGCGAAGTCCAGGAAGTCGGCCTTCGACAGGTCGTCGTAGGTCAGTCCCGCGACTTTGAATATAGCCTGTACGTCGCCCTCGACGCCGGAGCCCGGAGCGCCGACTCCGACGCGCTTGCCCTTAAGGTCGGCTATCGTCTTTATGCCGGAATCCTTCGTCACGACCGCCTGAATATGCTCGGGATAGAGCGAGGCGACCGCGCGGATGTTCTTGACAGGCTTGCCCTGGAACATCAGCTCTCCGTTATAGGCCCAATAAGTGATGTCGTTCTGTACGAACGCTATCTCTATGCCCTCCGTAGCGACGAGGTTCATATTCGCGACAGAGGCGTTTCCGGTCTCGGCGGTGCACTGTATCTTTCCGCCCTTCGTGACCGCCGCCGCTATCGCGCCGCCGACTACGTAGTAAGTCCCGGACGTGCCGCCGGTGGCGATCGACATGTAGGTAGGAGCCGCCGCGGCGACTGTGGTGACCGCGAGGGCCGCCAGCAATGCCATAAACGTTACGATGATACCCTTCTTCATTTCTGTTTCCTCCCTTGTAATTTTTTGCAATGCGGGCAGCTAGGCCCGCTTATCGCCGTTTGTCCTATGTCCTACTGCGCCTTCGCGGCGAGCCGGCGCGCCTTCGCCGTCTGTACCGCGTAGATGACGCCCAGCACGACGAGTCCGAACAGGTCGGAGATCGTGCCCGGAATCAAAAGCCCTATCGCGCCGAAGAAAGCAAGGATACGCAGATACCATACCAGATGCGCCTTGAAGAACCCTATCGTGAACATCGCGAGCAGGAAGACGCCTATGAGCGCCGTGCATATCGCCTGGACCATATAGAACGGCTCCACGTCGATGAAAAGCAGCATCGGGTTATAGACGTAGATATACGGGACGAGGAAGCCCGCGAGCGCCAGCTTGAACGACGTGACGCCGGTCTTCATCGGGTCAGAGCCGGCAATGCCCGCTCCCGCGTAAGCAGCAAGCGCGACCGGCGGCGTGAGGTCCGCCGCTATTCCGAAATAGAAGACGAACATATAGGCCGCCATCGGCGGGACGCCCAGCAGGAAGAGCGCGGGGGCCGCCATAGTGCTGGTGACGATAAAGTTCGCCGTCGTCGGAAGCCCCATACCGAGGATAAGGCTCGCTATCATCGTGAAGAACAGCGTAAAAATCTTCGTCAGGGAAACTGCGGCGACATCCGGCGTTACGCCCGCGCCCGGAGCAAACGAGAAAAGCGCCGTCACCGCTCCCGCAAGAGCGCCGTCCGGCGACACGGCCGCCATAGAGACGATAGCCCCCGCAATCTTAAGAGCGAGCCCCGTCAGCGTCCCCATGCCCACGACGATGCCGACCGTGGCGCATGCGCATGCGACGCCGATGGCGCTGCGCGCGCCGCTTTGAAAAGCGTCGTAGATTCTCGCAGGCGTCAGACGTGTCTCCTTATTCAGCCACGAAAGGATGAAACTGACGACGATGCCGTTGAAAGCAGCCTTAAGCGGCGTATACCCCGCAAGCAGGAAATATATTATCGCGATAAGCGGAATGAGCAGGAAGCCTTTAGCCTTCAGCAAAGGCATGAGCGGCGGAAGCTGCTTCCACGGAATCCCCTTCAGTCCGAGGCGGCAGGCCTCGAAATGAACCTGCACCATAACCGCGAAATAATAAAGCAGAGCCGGGACGACCGCCGCGATAGCGACCTGGATATACGGCACGCCCATAATCTGCGCCATTATAAACGCCGCAGCCCCCATGACCGGAGGCATAATCTGACCGCCAGTAGATGCGACGGCCTCGACCGCGCCGGCGAAATACGGCTCGTAGCCGACGCTTTTCATAAGAGGTATCGTGAACATACCGGTAGTACAGACATTCGCGACGGAAGAGCCGGAAACCGTCCCCATCAGGCCGGAGCTGACTACCGCGACCTTCGCGGGGCCGCCAGTCGACCACCCGGCGAGCGCGAGCGAAAGGTCGATGATGAACTTTCCGAGCCCCGTCTTCTCAAGGACGGCCCCGAACAGTATAAACATAAACACAAACGTGGACGACACCTCGAGAGGCGTTCCGAAAATACCCTCCGTACCGAGATACATATGGTTTACGATACGCGCCACATTAAAACCGCGATGCCCGAGCACATCCGGCATCGAACGCCCGAAATAGCAGTACAGCAGCGCGATAATCGCAAGACATGGAAGGACAGGATTGGAAATGCGCCGCGTGGCCTCCAGCAGCGTGGCGATAAGCAGGAAGCCCATAACCAAGTCCGTCTGAGTCGGAAGCCCGGCCCTAGTCACGAGATCGTTGAAAAACACGACGAGATACATCGCGCTCGCGACGCCTATGGCCCCCAGGATAAAATCATAAAAAGGTATGCCGCTCGTCTTCGACTGCTTAGAAGAGGCCGGATAGAGCAGAAAAACCAAAGCCAGCGTAAAAGCCAAATGAACCGCCCCCTGCTTCTGCGCAAGCAGCAGGCCGAACCCCGAGGTGTAGAAGTGGAAACAGGACATCGCCACCGCGATGATGGCGACGAGCTTCGCCTGCCAGCCCGCCAGAATCCTGAAACGGGACTCTGTGTCGTACTTGCGCATAAGCTCTTCGAGATTCAGCTTAGTCTCTTCGTCGGCTTCCTGAATTTGTCCGGCAGTTTTCATTTCTGTGTCACTCACGGATATTCCTCCTTTACTGTGCGTATGACGCCGTTTTACCCCTGCGTATAGTTTTACCCCCCCTATGATGCCCGTATAAAGCTTGATTCACTTTTAGTGGGATAAAAAATAGGCTCTATCCCAATACGTGCTTCTCTATCCGCGTTAAATCGTAAAATATACTGAATCTATTACAAGTATTATATCCTTGATTCAAATAATTGTCAGCATATTTTTTAACGCTAAACGGACGTCATATTTACCTCGCAGCATAAAAACGTTCACAAATACTTCTCCGGCGTTTCACCATTCAACGCGAGACGGGCTGAGCCGGCGGCCGCGTCCTCCGGCAAACGCAAAGCCGCGAAACTCCCAAAAATATTTCCGTATAACGCCTGTGTAACAATGTGCGAAAAACAGGACGATATAGTCAGCATAAAGCATATAGAAAATACTATATGTTAATGAATTAGAATGCCTAAAGTATATAAACATATCAAAAAGATTAACAAAAAGCTGCAAATCGCATTCAAGGGTGCCCAGCCGGCGACTCGTTATGAGATGGCGTCGATAGTGGCGCGCGCTCTCGTGACGGT